>JASHPR010000084.1 GCA_030038015.1 Streptosporangiaceae bacterium | reverse complement strand
GGCGCCCGGCCACGCCGGCCGGCCAGGGTGCTCCCTCGCGGAGCCACCGCCAGGCCAGGTAGCCGCCGCCGATCTCGGCCAGCCCGGCGGCAGCGAACAGCCCGGCACTCCGCAAGCGTCCATGACCTGAACCTAGCGGCCGGGTTTCAACGTAATCAGGTAAGGAAAGGAACCTGGTACCAACCGCTGCTGGCCCGGTTTCTGATGGATCGAGACCCTGGCGAGACCTGTACCATCGCGGACGAAGGCGTCATAATTGACACTTACGTAGTCCCTACGTGGAGGTCGCACCTCTTGGCGAGCATGGCCCACCGCGTTGCAAAGGGCCTCGTCGGGGGATGCGCTCTTCTCCTCGGGGTCATGGTTTCCGGGTGCGCGGCGCCGCAGTACACCTACGTGGCCAACTCCAACGCGGACACCTACTTCAAGGTGCCCAACGGCTGGCACAAGATCAGCGACTCTGCGCTGCAGAAAGAAACCGGCAGCTCAGGCAGCGGATGGCTGGTCGCCTACGAGGCGGGTACCAACCCCATGGCCAGCGATTTCCAGTCCTTCGACACCGTTGAGCCCTTCGTGTTCGCTGAGGTCGGCGAGCTCAACTCCACGGCCAGTGCGCAGCTGTCCTATGACGGGCTCCGCGACATCTTCCTGCCGGTTACCTCCACCGCCCGGCAGGACGCGTCGGCCCAGCAGGGTTTCCCGTTCACCAACTTCCAGCAGATCCGCGACCAGGTGCTCATGCTCAGCCAGGGTGTGCACGGGGTCCGCGAGACCTTCGACTACAGCTACAACGGCGTCGCTGACACCTTCGATCAGGTCGCGCTCACCAACGCCGACCAGACCGAGCTTTATCTGCTTGTGCTTCACTGCACCACCACCTGCTATAGCCATGACCAGAGCGAGATCAACGACGTGATGTCGTCGTTTACCGTCAGGAGCCCGTGATGAGGAAGGCTCGCGCCGCCCGAGGACTGGCGCCGCCCGGAGGGCGGCCGAAGGACGAGGACCGGCTGACCAGGAAACCGCTCTCCTTCTGGGACCGGATCAAGTTCCTGGTCCTGCTCGGCCTGGTGTGGCTCATCCTGACCTGGTCTGTCATGGCGAACGATCCGCTGGTCGGGTTCTCGGACGCGGTGCGGATCGAGGTGCGGGCGGGCTCGTGGGTGTTCATCCTGATGGGCCTGGAGGTGCTCCGCCAGATTCACTTCCTGATCAGCGAGCACTCCAGGGCCTACCACCGGTTCTGGACCTACGGGGTGTTCGGCGGGTTCGAGCGGCTCACCCACCGCCGCATATCGGACTGGACCAGGTTCCGGGTCTGGCGGCTGCTGACCTGGGTCTTCTGGATCGCGGTGGCGGCGGTGATCACCGGCAAGATCATTCACACCACGCCCGTGCTGGCGCTGCTGCGGGGACCGGAGCTGATCTGGCACGCGCTGCCGTTCGTGCTGCAGCTGGCGTTCGCGTTCTTCTTCATCGCGTTCCAGTTCATCGGGCTGTTCTGGCTGCTGTCCCGGGGCGGCGTGGACGTGTACTACCCGGACGACATCAAGACCAGGTTCTCCGACGTCTGGGGCCAGGACCACGTGCTCGAGCGGGTCAAGGAGAACATCATCTTCCTGGAGAACCCCGAGCTGGTCGAGGAGAAGGGCGGCTACGTGCCCGGCGGCCTGCTGCTGTGGGGCCCGCCCGGGACCGGCAAGACGCTGATGGCCGAGGCGGTTGCGGGCGAGACCGGCAAGCCGTACGTGTTCGTCGACCCCGGCGCCTTCATCAACATGTTCATGGGCGTCGGCATCCTCAAGGTCAAGTCGCTGTTCCGCAAGCTGCGGCGGCTCGCGCTGCGGTACGGCGGGGTGATCGTCTTCTTCGACGAGGCCGACTCCCTCGGCAACCGCGGCCAGCTGACCCAGGGCGGGGTCGGCGGCGGGCCGGGCCGCGCCACGCCCGCGCCGTTCGCGCACGCGGGCTGCCACGGGTTCTCCTACCTGTCGGCCGACACGCAGTGGCGGCTGGTCCGGGAGGCCATGGCGGCGGATATCCCCGACGAGCCTGACACCCGCCGGAACAAGCAGATGATCGGCGGCCTGATGGGCGGGGGCGGCGGCGGCATGGGCACGCTGCAGGCGCTGCTCACCGAGCTGTCCGGGCTGAAGAAGCCGCGCGGCCTGGTTAACCGTTACGTCCGGCGGATCTTCGGGATGCGGCCCAAGCCGCCGCCCAAGTACCGGATCCTGGTCATGATGGCGACCAACATGCCGTCGGCCCTGGACGAGGCGCTGCTGCGGCCGGGGCGCATCGACCGCATCTACAAGGTCGGCTACCCGTCGAAGGCGGGCCGCATCCGCACCTACGAGGGGTACTTCGCCAAGGTCAAGCACGAGCTCACCGCCGAGAACCTCGACAAGCTGGCCACGATCACGCCGTACGCCACCGGCGCCACCATCAAGGACCTGGTCAACGAGTCGCTCATCACCGCGATCAGGAACGGCCGGGACGTCATCACCTGGCCCGACGTGATCAAGGCCAAGCAGCTCAAGGAGCTCGGGCCGCCGGAGGACGTGGAGTACATCGAGCGCGAGCGGCACGCGGTCGCGGTGCACGAGGCCTGCCACGCGCTGGTCGCCTTCCGCATGCGCCAGCACATGGAGATCGACATCGCGACGATCGAGAAGGGCGGCGACTACCTGGGTATGGTGGCGAGCATTCCGCCCGAGGACCAGTTCACCAGGTGGCGCAGCGAGTACGAGACCGACATCCTGGTCTCCCTCGCCTCGCTGGCCGGGGAGCGGATGTTCTTCGACCAGGACAGCTCGTCGGGCGTCTCCGGGGACCTGGAGTCGGCGACCACGGTGGCGTCGTTCATGGAGGGCTTCTGGGGCATGGGCACCACGGTGTCCTCGTACTCGACGGCCAAGCGGCTGGAGGTCGGGTCCCCCGGCGGCGGTGCGGGCGGCAGGCTGAAGAAGGGCCAGGATACCGAGGGCCAGGCCCGGCACGCGCTCGCCGACCGGATCGAGCACAACCTGGAGGTCCTGCTCGGCCGGACCGAGGAGATCCTCAGGGAGAACCGGAACGACGTGCTGGCCATCGCCCACGCCCTGGAGCGGTACAAGACGCTCAGCGGCGAGGATGTGGTGGCCGTCATGGAGCACCAGCGCGGCCCGCTGGTGGACGGCACGCCGTACGCGGACGACGCATTCGTGGCCGAGCTCGACGCCTACCACAACGCCGCGTCGAGGGCGCACCGTGAGCACAGCCAGGAGCAGCTGAGCCTGCCGGTGCCCGCCGCGGCCGCCCCGCCCTGGACGGTGGCCGTGATCGCCGACCCGGAGGCACACGGGCCGAACGGGCGCAACCCTGACCAGCCGCTGTAGGTCCTGACCGTGCCCGACGCCGGGGGTGCGGCGCTGCGGCCCGGGCTGCGCGTACGGCAGGCGGTCAACCTGGCCAACGGGTCCACGCTGGCGGGCCTGAGCGTCGCCGCGCTCGGCGGCGCCGCGATCGCCCGCAGCGTGGACGGCCTGTTCACCGGCACCGGGTACCGGCTGCCAGTGCCGCCCGCGCCCGCGTTCTGCCTCGGCAACGTGATCGTGACCAGGGTCGGCGAGCTGGACCCCGGCTCGCGGCTGTTCCGCCACGAGGCGCGGCACGCCACGCAGTTCGCCTGGTGCGGCGGGGTGGTCATGGTCCCGCTGTACCTCGCGGCGGCGGGCGTGTCCTGGGTGCTCACCGGTGACTTCGGCGCCAGGAACGTGTTCGAGCGCCTGGCGGGCCTGGCCGACGGCGGCTATGCCGGCAAGCCGCTGCGGCCAGCCATCCGGCGCGCCACGGGCCGGCTGACGGCGGCGCGGCGCCCTGGCGGGGTCACCGGGTTCAGCGGGCCAGGCCGGCCAGCAGGTTCTCGCGTGCGGCCTGATCCCGGGCCGGCCTCAGCCGCACGTGCCGGATCGCCCGCCAGCCCTTCCCGGTGAGCAGGAATTCCCGGTCGGCGGGCAGCGCGGCGATCCCGTTCATGATCGCCTGCGGGTCCCCCGGATGCCGCTCCCGGGCCCGGCGGGCGTTGACGATGTCGGTGACCTCGCCACTGTCCGGGTCGATCCCGGCCAGGTAGTGCGTGCCCGCCACGTTGGCCCAGATCGTGCCGGCGGACCAAGCGAGATCGTTCAGGCCCTGGACCCGGCGGCCCTCGCTCCTGACGTGCAGCACGGCCTGCGGGCTGAGCGCGCGTGCGTCGCGCCAGACCAGTTCGCTGCTGCCGTCGCTGGTCACGATGTACCCGTCGGCGGCGCAGATGCCCCAGCCCTCGCGGTTGTAGGGCACCTGCTCCACCTGCTCCAGGGTGCGGGCGTCCCAGGCCAGGGCGACCCGCTCCTGCCAGGTGAGCTGCCAGATGACGTCGCCCGCTAGGCAGATGCCCTCGGCGAAGAACTCCGGCGGCAGCACCGCCCGCCGTTCGATCTGGTCGGCGCCCAGCTGGTACCGGCACAGCGCCGAGTATCCGTACCGGCCGGTCGATTCCCACACGGTCGTGCCGTCGGCGATCAGCCCCTGGGTGAATCCCCGCCCGGGATGCGCGAGGCGCCGGA
>JASHPR010000786.1 GCA_030038015.1 Streptosporangiaceae bacterium | reverse complement strand
GGGGCTGGCCCCGGGGGCGCTGCCTGGCGGTTGCCGAAGCTCAAGAGCTGACCTGCGGCTGGCCGGCCGCGGCAAGCAGCTTGTTCAGCGGCCCGAGGTCGTAGATCGCGGACAGGTCCGAGACCGGCTTGAGCAGGCCCAGGTCGGCCGCGTGCTGGGCATCCGTGATCAGCGACGAGGCGATCGGGTCGTTGGTGAACGTGACCTGCGCGAACGACGCCGCGACGATGCTCGTCTTGAGCGCCTTGCCGCTCACCGCGGCGAGCTCGGCGTCCGCCGCGGCCTCCGCCGCCGGCCTGTCGCTGTTGATGAAGTTGTTCGCCTCGATCTGGCCCTTGAGCAGGCCGTCGATCACCGCCGGGTGCGCCGCGATGAACGACTGCGTGGCCACCAGCTCGGCGGTGACGAACTGGCCGCCCGGCCACAGGCTGGCCTCGTTGACGAGCACGTGGCCGCCGTCGGCCAGCATCTCCGCGTCGTAGGGGGCCGGCTCCCAGCCGCCGGCGATCGACCCCGACTGGAATGCCAGCACCGCGTCGGAGTTGGGCGAGATCGGCGTGATCGGCACATCGCCGCCGCCGGTGGGGCTGGTGGTCAGGCCCTGGGTCTTGAGCCAGTACCGCAGCGACACGTCCTGGGTGTTGCCGAGCGACGGCGAGGCCAGCTTCTGCCCCTTGAGCTGGGAGGCTGCGGTGATGGTCTGCTTCACCACCAGCTCCGCGCCGCCGGACGCGGCACCGGAGATCACCCTGATCAGCTTGCCGCCGGAGGTCTGCCAGGCCTTGATCGCCGGGTTCGGGCCCACGTACGCCGCGTCCAGCTGCCCGGCCAGCAGCGCCGTGGCCTCCTCCGTGCCGGTGCTGAACGGGTACAGCTTCAGCGTGACGTTCTTGCCGAGGCTCTTGGTGAAGTAGCCCTCCTTGATGCCCACCAGCGCGCTGGCGTGGGTGATGTTCTCCAGGAACCCGAGCCGGAGGGTGACCGGCGCCGAAGAGCTGCCCGAGCCCGCCGAGGTGCCCGGCGAGCCTGAGGAACCGGAAGAACTGCACCCGGCGGCCAGCAAGGTCGCCGCGGCCAGACCCGCGGCGATGAGTGCTCTCCTCATCATCTGCCTGCTCTCTCACGCTTTTCGATCTAAATTATCGACTTAATAGGCAACCTTTTATATCACGATGACCCTGGGGGCGCACTAAGGCGTTATTTATGGACGCCGGTGACCGGCGTCAGCTGCCGTCCTCGCCGGAGTCCCCGGGGTCCATCCCGGCCACGGACGGGAACCGCTGCAGGCACTGCTGCAGCTGCGCCAGGTTGGCGTCGGTGGCGTCGTTCGTCTGGTAGGTCACCGCGCCGTCCATGGTCACCTGGTTCTGCGTGCGCGGCAGCGCCTCGGGCACCACGTTGGGGATATGCGAGCAGGCCGCGCGCACCTTGAGCATGGTCGCGACCGGCGTGCTCGGCTGGAAGTCCACCGTCACCCATTGCTGGCCGAGAGCGGCGTCGAACTTCGCGCATCCGGCCAGCCCGCCGGCCAGCCCCGCCGCCAGCGCCACGGCGCCCGCGGCTGCGAGAACGCGGCTGACCGCCCGGCTAGACTCTGGCACGCCTGCCAGCTTAGTGCGCGCAGGGTCACCGCCTTCCCCCGGCCAGGCACGCACGCGGGCATCCACCGCGAGAAGGGAGCGCCCATGGCTGCCCTCATCGAGGATTACGCGCTCATCGGGGACATGCATACCGCGGCCCTGGTCAGCCGGGAAGGCTCGATCGACTGGCTCTGCGTCCCGCGGTTCGACTCCGGGGCCTGCCTGGCCGCCCTGCTCGGCGACTCCCGCAACGGCCAATGGCGGATCAGCCCGGCCGCGGCCGAGGGCCCGCCGTCCCGGCGCGGCCAGGTCACCCGGCGCTACCAGGACTCCACGCTGATCCTGGAGACCGAGTGGCAGACGGTTGGCGGCACGGTGAAGGTCATCGACTTCATGCCGCCCCGCACCGACGAGGCGCCGGTCCTGGTGCGGATCGTCGAGGGCGTTGCCGGCGCGGTCGAGATGGAGTGCGTCTGGCGGCTGCGCTTCGACTACGGCAGGATCGTGCCCTGGGTGCGCCGCATCGACCACGCGATCGTCGCGATCGCCGGCCCCGACTCGGTCTGGCTGCGCACCCCGGTCAAGCTGATCGGCCGTGACCTGGCGCACCAGGCCAGCTTCACCGTGCGGGCCGGCGAGCGGGTGCCGTTCGTGTTCACCTGGACGCCGTCGCACCTCGGCACGCCCGCCGAGGTCGACGCCTTCGAGGCGCTGGCCACGACCACCCAGTTCTGGACCGGCTGGGCGGCCAGGTGCAGCTACCGGGGGCAGTACTCCGGCGCCGTGGTCCGGTCGCTGATCACGCTCAAGGCGCTCACCTACGCGCCGACCGGGGGGATCGTCGCGGCACCCACGACCTCGCTGCCCGAGGACATCGGGGGGGTGCGCAACTGGGACTACCGGTACTGCTGGCTGCGGGACGCGACCATCACCCTGGAGGCTCTGCTGCGCACCGGGTACACCGGCGAGGCGTCGGCGTGGCGGGAGTGGCTCGGGCGCGCGATCGCGGGGGACGCGCGCGACGTGCAGATCATGTACGGCGTGGCGGGCGAGCGCAGGCTGGAGGAGTGGCAGGCCGACTGGCTGCCAGGCTACGAGAACTCGGCCCCGGTGCGGGTCGGCAACGCCGCGGTCGGCCAGCTGCAGCTGGACGTGTACGGCGAGGTGATCGACGCGATCACGCTGGGCGCGCAGGCGGGCATGTCGTTCGACAGCCATACCTGGAGCCTGGTGCGGGCGCTGCTCAGGTTCCTTGAGAAGAACTGGAGCCAGCCCGACGAGGGGATCTGGGAGGTGCGGGGGCCGCGGCGGCACTTCGTGCACTCCAAGGTGATGGCCTGGGTCGCGTTCGACCGGGCGGTCCGGGCAGCCGAGCTGGGCAGGCCGGGCGCGGAGAGCCGGTGGCGCGAGCTCCGCGACCAGATCCACGCGGAGGTGTGCGAAAAGGGGTACGACGCCAAGCGGGGCACGTTCACGCAGTTCTACGGCAGCACCGAGCTGGACGCCGCGGTGCTGCTGATCCCCGAGGTCGGGTTCCTGCCGCCGGACGACCCGCGGGTGGTGTCCACGGTGGAGACCGTCCAGAAGGAGCTGACCAGCGGCGGCCTGGTGCTCAGGTACACCCAGCCGGTTCCCGGGACGGACGGCCAGCCGAACGTCGACGGCCTGACCGGCTCCGAGGGCGCCTTCCTCGCCTGCAGCTTCTGGCTGGTCAACGCGCTGCACATGATCGGCAAGTGCGACGACGCCGCGGAGCTGTTCGAGCGGCTGCTGGCCATGCGCAACGACGTCGGCCTGCTCAGCGAGGAGTACGACCCGCGCTACAGCCGACAGGTCGGTAACTTTCCGCAGGCATTCAGCCACATGCCGCTGATCCAGGTGGCGCTCAACCTGGAAGAGCACGCCAGCCATCACCGCCGGAGGATCGCCCGGCGGACATCCCAGGGCGGTTGATGCCGGTTGATGCGACACTTGTCGCTGTCATGACACCGCGCCCGCACATCCTGGTCGTCAACGGCCGCAAGGTCCGCCAGCCGGTCTTCGTCATCGGCGCCCCGCACTCGGGGGCGGACCTGCTGGCCCGCGCGCTGAAGCACTCGCCCGGGTTCCACGTCACCGTCGGTCAGCAGAGCGTGATGAGCGTGGTGTACGCGTTCGCGCGCAGCCCGTCCATCCAGCGCGGCCGCGGGGAGGCCGCGGCGACCGTCCTGCGCGACGCCTTCGCGCAGGCCTGGCAGGTCACCGCGCACGGGTGCCTGGCCTGCTCGCAGGCCTGCCGCGACGCGGCCGAGCTGAACGGGACCGGGGCCTGCATCGCCGAGCGGGACATCCGCAGGTACGGCGACGCGAGCCCGGACCTGATGTACTGCGCCGAGGGGCTGGTCGACGCCTTCACCGACGCCCGGATCGTGCAGATCGTCAGGGACGGCAGGGACGTGGTGGCCGCGATGCTCGCCGATGCCGAGTCCCTGGCCTGGTTCAAGCCGGGGGTGGCCAACGTGGACAGCGAGTTCCCGAACCCGTTCTTCGGCATCGAGACGGCGGCGGACCTGGCCGCGTGGCCCGGCCTCTCGCTGGCCGGAAAGTGCGCGATGCGCTGGCGCGGGTCGGTCAGGACGATGGCCAGGCTGCGGAGCAGCATGCCCCCGGAACGGCTGACCACCTTCCGCTATGAGCAGATGATCCGGCAGCCGGCCGCGGCCACGCGCGCGGTGTCGAGCTTCATCGAGGCCGACCTGGCCGCGATCGGCGTCCGGCCGCGCGGCCGGACGGGGCCGATGGCCACCCAGTCGGGCGGGTGGCGCCGCACGCTGACCCCGCAGCAGGTCACGGACGTCGAGCAGGTGGCCGGCGCCGACCTGCGCCGGGTCGGCTACGGGGACTGACCGCCCGCCCACATGACCGCCGCGCCCGGCGGCAGCGGCACGGTGAAGGCGTTCAGCAGGAACGAGACAAGGGTGTAGTACCCGCAGAGCGAGACCAGCTCGACGACGCCCGCGTCGCCGAGAAGCTGCCGGGCGGCCCGGAAGGCGTCCTCGCTGAGCTGGCCGGTGCCGGCGAGCTGCCAGGCCACGGTGTAGACCACCCGCTCGTCCTCGGCCCGGAACGGGGGCTCCTCCCCCCGGCCGATGGCGTCCACCACCTCCCCGGCCACCCCGTGCTCGCGGGCCATGCGGGCATGGGCCCACCACTCGAACTCGGCCTTCCAGCGGGCGCCCACGGTGATGATCGCGAGCTCGCTCAGCCTGCGCTCGATCGAGGTCTCGGACCGCAGCACCCGCCCGAGCGAGCTCAGCCGCCTGCCCACCACCGGGGCGTGGACGAACGCGTTGAACGGGCCGGTCAGGCCGCCGTCGGGGCCGATCAGGCCGGAGCCGCGGGAGCCGACGATGCCGTCCCACACCGCCCTGCCGTCCGGGCCGAGTTCGTCATAGCGCAGAGGGCGAAGGCGGCTGTGCACATCAGCACAATAGTGCTCGGCGTATCCCCGCTGCTCAGGCCAGGGCGGCGGGCTCCTGGCTGGCGAACTGGGTGCGGTACAGCTCGGCATACAGGCCGCCGGCGGCCAGCAGCTCCTCGTGCCTGCCGCGCTGGCGGATCTGCCCGTTGTCGATGACCAGGATCTGGTCGGCGTCCCTGATGGTGGACAGCCGGTGCGCGATGACCAGGGAGGTGCGGCCGGACAGGGCCGTCTTCAGCGCCCGCTGGACGTAGGCCTCGGACTCGGAGTCCAGGTGCGCGGTGGCCTCGTCGAGCACCACTACCGCCGGCGCCTTCAGCAGCAGCCTGGCCAGGGCGACGCGCTGCTTCTCGCCGCCGGACAGCCGGTAGCCGCGGTCGCCCACGACCGTGTCCAGCCCGTCGGGCAGCACCGAGACCAGGTCCCAGATCTGGGCGGCGCGGCACGCGTCGATCAGTTCCTGCCCGGTCGCCCCCGGGCGGGCGTAGGCCAGGTTGGCCCGGATCGTGTCGTGGAACAGGTGCGCGTCCTGGGTGACGACGCCGACCGCGTCATGCAGCGAGTCCTGGGTGACGTCCCTGAGGTCGTACCCGCCGATGCGCACCGTGCCCTCGTCCGGGTCGTACAGCCGCGACACCAGGTTGGTGATCGTCGTCTTTCCCGCCCCGGACGGCCCGACCAGGGCGGTGAGCCGCTTGGCCGGCGCGGTGAAGCTGACGTCGTGCAGCACGCCCAGGTTCGCGCCGGTGCGCTCGGGCTGCGGCAGCGCAATGGACTCCAGCGACGCCAGGGAGACCTCGGAGGCGGCCGGGTAGCGGAAGGAGACGTGGTCGAAGACGATGTCGGCGGGCGGCCCCGGGGCCGAGCCGTTCTGCTGCCCGGCGAGCACCAGCGGCACCGCTCCCGGCTTGTCCTCGATCAGCGGCCTCAGGTCCAGCACCTCGAAGACCCGGTCAAAGCTGACCAGCGCGGTCATGACGTTGACCTGGACGTTGGACAGCGAGGTGATCGGCCCGTACATCCGCTGCAGCAGGAGCGCCATGGACACCAGCGCGCCCACCTGGAACACGCCGTCGATGACCAGCTTGCCGCCCACCCCGTACACGACCGCGGTGGACAGGGACGCGAGCAGGGTCAGCGCGATGAACAGCGCGCTGCCGTACATGGCCTGCACCACGCCGATGTCCCTGACCTTGGCCGCGCGCCCGGCGAACACCCGGCTCTCGGTGTCCGGCTTGCCGAACAGCTTGACCAGCATCGCCCCGGCGACGTTGAACCGCTCGGTCATCGTCGACCCCATGGCGGCGTCGAGCTGCATCGACTCCCTGGTCAGCCGCTGCAGCCTGCGGCCGACCAGCCGGGCGGGGATCAGGAACATCGGCACCAGCAGCAGCGCGATGACCGTGACCAGCCAGGAGTAGTAGAACATGGCGATCAGCACCAGGACCAGCTGCAGCACGCTGGACACCACGGACGACAGCGTGGTGGTCAGCGCCTGCTGCGCGCCGATCACGTCGCTGTTCAGCCGGCTGACCAGCGAGCCGGTCTGCGCCCTGGTGAAGAACGCGATCGGCTGCCGCTGCACGTGGCCGAACACCTCGGTGCGGAGGTCATAGATCAGGCCCTCGCCGACCCTGGCGGTGAAGTAGCGCTGCACGATGCTGAGGAACGCGTCGAACAGCGCGAGCCCGACGACCACGCCGGCCAGGGCCAGCACCACGCCGGTGCGCTTCGGCAGGATGCCCTTGTCGATGATCACGCCGAGCAGCACCGGGTACGACACGGTGACCACCGCGTCGAGCGCGGCGGCGAGGATGAAGATGGCCAGGTCCCAGCGGTACGGCCGCGCGTACCCGGCGATCCGGCGGACCGTGCCCGGCTTCAGCCGCTGCTTGGTCACCGACGGATCCCTGGAGAACCCGCGCATCGCGTGCCACTGGCTGGCGTACATGACGCGAGGAACCTCCTGGGGCCGCTCGTTCTTCCCGCGTCAGCTGACGGCGAACCACACCCGCGGGGGGCTCCACCCCCCGCGACCCCCCGGGCCGCGGGAAACCCGCGGCCGTCAGGAGCGGGCGAGCCGCTCCCGCTGCAGGGCCGCCTGGGCCCGGCGTTCCGCTGCCGCCTGCTGCTCCAGGGTATTCGCGGCGGCCTGGGCCAGCAGCCGCTTGGTCGCCCGTGCCGTCCCGGCGTCGGTCTCCAGCAGCGCGGCGGTCAGGTCGGCGACCGCCGCGTCCAGGTCGGCCGCTGGCACGAGCAGCTCGGCGAGCCCCAGCCGGCTGGCTTCCTCGGCCGGGACCGTTCGCGCCGTGAGGCACATCTCGATCGCCCGCGGCAGCCCCACGATGTCCACGAGCGGCTTGGTCCCGGTCAGGTCGGGGACCAGCCCGAGCGCGGGTTCCTTCATGCACAGCTTGGCGTCGTCGGACAGGATGCGCAGGTCACACGCGAGCGCCAGCTGGAATCCGGCGCCGATGGCGTGCCCCTGCACGGCCGCGACCGACACGATGCCGGGATCGCGCAGCCAGAGGTATCCCTCCTGGCAGCCGGCGATCCAGCCCTCGAAGCCGGGGTCGGCCGGGCGCGGCGGCGGCGCCTCGCCGGGCACCCCCTCAGCCGAGAACATGCGCAGGTCGATGCCTGCGCAGAAGGACGGCCCGGCGCCGCGCACCACGACCACGCGAACCGGGGGCGGCAGGTCCGCGCCGATGGCGGCGAGGCCGTGCCACATCGCGGGGGTCATCGCATTGCGCCGCTCGGGCCTGCTGAGCGTCACGGTCGCGACCTCGCCGGCGATGTCCAGGCGCAGCCCGCAGGCGGCGAGGCCGGCGGCGGTCACCGTCACGGCGTGGTCCCGGTGCGGCCGGCCCGGCGCGGGCACGGGCGCCACGGCGGGCCGGAAAAGGCGCCGGCCGTGGCGGCTTCAGGAATGGACGGCGGGAATGGCGGCGACGGCCGCGACCGCGGTGTGCTCGGGGCGATCCGGTTCAGCGCTTGCCCTTGCCCCGGGTGGCGCCGCCCCGGCCGCGCAGCGACACCCCGTTCTCGGTCAGGATCCGGTGAACAAAGCCGTAGGACCGGCCGGTCGAGCCGGCCAGCGAGCGGATGCTCTCGCCGGCGTTGTATCTCTTCTTCAGATCGGCGGCCAGCTTGGTGCGGTCGGCACCGGTCACCCTGGTGCCTTTCTTGAGGGTCTCGGCCACGCGTACCTCCCGGTGAGCTGAAGTGACCGCTGCGTTACCATCTCTCGCCATGATCACGCAAGAACCCGTGATCGGCTACCCACACGCCTGCAAAAGATCTCCTGATTTTGCCGCGCCGGGCGCCGCGGGTTTCAGGCCAGCGCGACCAGGTCGGTGAACTCCTCGCCCCACGCATCCTCGACCCCGTCGGGGAGCAGCACGACCCGCTCCGGCCCGAGCGCTTCCACGGCACCCTCGTCGTGGGTGACCAGGACGATCGCCCCCTGGAAGCGGCGCAGCGCGGACAGGATCTCGCCGCGGCTCGCGGGGTCCAGGTTGTTGGTCGGCTCGTCGAGCAGCAGCACGTTCGCGCCCGACACGACCAGCAGCGCGAGCGCGAGCCTGGTCTTCTCGCCGCCGGACAGCACCCCGGCGGGCTTGAACACCTCGTCGCCGGGGAAGAGGAACGAGCCGAGGACGCGACGCTGCTCCGCCTCGGTGAGGTCGGGGGCGGCGGAGCGCATGTGCTCCAGCACGGTGCGCCCGGTGTCCAGGGTCTCGTGCTCCTGCGCGTAGTAGCCCAGCCGCAGGCCGTGCCCGGGCGTGACCTCGCCGGCGTCCGGCTGCTCGAGCCCGGCCAGCAGCCGGAGCAGCGTGGTCTTGCCGGCTCCGTTCAGGCCGAGGACCACGACCCGCGAGCCCCGGTCCACCGCGATGTCCACCCCGGTGAAGACCTCGGCCGACCCGTAGGACTTGGACAGGCCGCGCGCGGCCAGCGGCGTGCGGCCGCAGTGCGCGGGCACCGGGAACCTGATCCTGGCCGCCCGGTCCGGTGCCCGGTCGGCGCTGACGCCAGCCAGCAGCCGCTCGGCCCGGCGCTGCATGTTCTGCGCCGCCTTCGCCTTCGTCGCCTTCGCCCGCATCTTGTCCGCCTGCGACTGCAGCGCGGACGCCTGGCGCTGGGCGTTCGCCCGCTCCCGCCTGCGCCGCCTGGCGTCGGTCTCCCGCTGCTCCAGGTAGCCCTTCCAGCCCAGGCTGTAGACGTCCAGCACGCGCCGGTCGGCATCGAGGTGAAGCACCTTGTTCACCACGGCATCGAGCAGCGCCGCGTCGTGGCTGATCACCACCAGGCCGCCGCGGTAAGCCCGGAGGTGATCGCGCAGCCAGGACACGGAATCGGCGTCGAGATGGTTGGTCGGCTCGTCGAGCAGCAGCGCCTCCGACCCCCCGAACAGGATCCGGGCCAGTTCGATGCGCCGCCGCTGGCCGCCGGACAGGGTCCGCAGCTGCTGCCCGAGCACCCGCGGCGGCAGGCCGAGGCTGGAGGCGAGCGACGCCGCCTCGGCCTCGGCCGCGTACCCGCCGAGCACGGTCAGGCGCTCCTCGAGGCGGCCGTACCTGCGCACCGCGGCGTCCCGCCGCGCCGGGTCGGTGTCGGCCATCTCCAGCTGGGCCTCGCGCAGGCCGGACAGCAGTGTGTCAAGGCCCCGGGCCGACAGCACGCGGTCCACCGCCAGGCCGTCGAGATCCCCGACCAGCGTGTCCTGCGGCAGGTACCCGACCGACGCGCTGCTGCGCACGGTGCCCGCCGCCGGCGCCGACTCGCCGGCCAGCACCCGCGCCAGCGTGGTCTTGCCCGCGCCGTTCCGGCCGACGAGGCCGATCTTGTCTCCCGGCGCCACCTGGAATGTGGCGGCCTCGAGCAGCAGCTGGGCCCCGGCACGCAGCTCAAGGCCGTTCGCACTAATCACCGGAAGAGCGCTCCATACTATGACATAACGGGCATCAGAACTCGTGCGCCCACGCCGCGCCGTGGGCGGCCCGTCAGGAGAGGAGCGGTTGCATGCGGCCAGCGTACCCGACACCATCGCGGGCCGGGCAACCGCGTTTCCGCGGGCGGTCAGGCCTCGGTCAGCCAGATCCGGATCGACCGGAACAGCCGGGGCGTGCCGCGGAGCACCGCAAGCCTGGGGTCCGGCACGGTGAGGAAGCGCTCCACCGCGAGCTTGAAGTACGGCTGCAGCCGCGGGTCACCCCGCAGCCCGGCCACCGCGCGCCGGTCCCCGCCGAGCACCACGGCGTCGAGCTTGCCCGCGTAGGGGCCGAAAACCGCGGCCGCGGTGTCGGCCGCGGCGCCGAGCGCCTCGCTGGCCTGCTTCTCCCGCCGCCGTGCGAAGCGCTGCTGCGACGTCCCGCCCGCCGCGCTGCGCCCGTGCACCAGCCGGGAGCCGACCTTCGAGGCGGCCAGGTGCGCTTCCGGCCCGGTGAAGACCCCGGCCGCGTACCCCCCGAGCCGGACCAGGAGCACCCCGACCGTCCGCCCGGTGAGCGCGTGCGCGCTGATCCTCTCGGCGATGCCGGCGGCCGGCGCGGCCGTGCCGTCCGTGCCGTCCGTGCCGGCCAAGGGCGGGAACGGCACGTCACACCGGGCCACCGCCCCGTCCTCGGCCCGGAACGTGACCACCGCCGGGCCCGGCTCGGCGGTGACGGCCCCGTGCTGCTGCGCGAAGGAGTCCAGCCAGGCCGCGAGCCTGTCCGGGCTCACCTCGACCCATCTCCCGTGAGCTGCGTCATTCGCCACCACGCAACGCCTCCAAACGCTTACCATCCGTGATACGCGCTCCGGGGGGAACCCAGACGATGATTGTTGCGGATCGCAGCGGCGACGGCCACGCGGCCGGGGACGCCGAGGACGCAATGGAGCGGGCACTGGCCGCAGCCGCCAGGGACGCCGGCCGGCTCGGCGATCTGCTCGACGAGCTCAGCCGCGGCAGGCTGTGGCTGCCGCTGCCGGACGACGGCCAGCCGGTGACCGAGGGCACCGCCGTGCGCCTGCCCACGGTACGGTACCTGGGGACCGAGTTCGTCCCCGCGTTCACCTCGGCGGCCAGGCTCCGCGGGACGGTACCCCGGCCCAGGCCGCCGCTGCCATCCGCACCGGTGCCGGGGGTGCACGCTCCCCCGCCGCTCCGGCCCCACATCGTGGTCCCGGCGGCGGCCCTCGCCCGGCTGCTCCCCCGCGACATCGGGATAGCCCTGAACCCCAGCGCCGGCGAGAGCGTGCCCGTCTACCCCGAGGGCGTCGCGTACCTCGCCGCGGCACGGGACGGGGGGGATGCGCGCAGCCGGGTGACCGTGGGGCCACTGCCGGTCCAGCCCGACGGCCTGCTCGGCGCGATCCGCTCGGGCCTGGCCGGCATCCCTGCCGTCAGCCAGGCAGCAGCCGCCTGGCTGACGGTCGAGTTCGCTGGCGAGGGGCTCGTGATCTCGGTCACGCTGGACGACCCTGACGATGCCCGCGACAAGGACGCGGTGGTCGGCGCCGTCGAGCGGGCCGCGCTGGCCGCGCCGGCCGACGTCCGCTTCCCGATCGACGTCACGTTCCCGGGCGAGGGCGGCCCGGGCGAGCCGGATCAGGTCAGCGAGCGGGTGTACGCCTGCGCCTTCCCGTTCTACTGCCGCCCCGGGTCACCGGGGCCTGGCTGGCGCCGCGGGCAGGATCGTTAAGCATAGGCTAAGGTTTACAGCTGGACCGTTGAGATAAACCTTACCTTCCGGAGCCCTACCTGACGCTCAACCAGCTGCGCACCTTCCTGGCCGTGGCCGAGACCGGCTCGGTCCGCGCCGCCGCCGGGCAGCTCGTGGTCACGCAGGCGGCGGTGTCCGCGTCGCTCACCGCGATGCAGCGGTCGCTCGGCATCCAGCTCGTCCGCCCCGAGGGCCGCGGGCTGCGGCTGACGAGCGCGGGCGAGGAGTACGCGGCCTACGCGCACCGGGTCCTCGGCCTGCTGGAGGAGGCGCGCCTCGCCGCCGCGGCCGCCGCGGATCCCGAGCGGGGGCAGCTCAGGATCGCGGCGGTCACCACGGCGGCCGAGCAGATCGTTCCCGGCCTGCTCAGCGGCTTCCTCGGGCTCCATCCGCAGACCGGGGTGCTGCTCGAGGCGGGCAACAGGGACCGGGTCCGGACGCTGCTCGAACGTCACCGGGTCGACCTGGCGCTGGCCGGGCGGCCGGAGCCCGGGTGGGACGTCCGCGTGCACGCGGTCCGCCCGCACGAGCTCGTCGTCGTCGCCTCGCGGGAACTGGCCGCCGCGGCCGCCGGCGACGGCCGGCCCGGCGGCCTGCTGTCCTGGCTGTCCCGCCAGGCGTGGCTGCTCCGGGAGCCGGGCTCGGGCACCAGGCTGAGCACCGAGGCGCTGCTCGCCGAGCTGGACATCACGCCGCGGACGCTGACCGTCGGGTCCAACGGCGCGATCCGTGAGTCGGCCGCTGTCGGCCTCGGCGTCACGCTGGTGTCCCGCGACGCGGTAGCCCAGGAACTGGCGTCGGGCCGCCTGGCCGAGATCCGCGTGCCCGGCACGCCGCTGCACCGCGACTGGTACCTCATCGCGCACCCGGGCCGCCTGCCGCTGCCGGCCGCCCGGCTGGTCGGGTACGTGCTCAGCGACACCGGCTTCCAGCCCCCGGCCCAGGGCTGACTGTTAAATGATTAGCTGATGGTTGTCGGGTTATTCTCAATAGACTATCAAGCATTTACGCGGCATGCTGGGTTGCAGAAAGCGAGCGAAGCGGAGCACAGCATGACGGCAGCACAGGACCGGTGGAACGCGGGCGTCATCCCCTACGCGCAGATGGGCTACTACGACCCCGACTACGTGCCCAGGGACACCGACGTCCTGGCGGCGTTCCGGATGGTGCCGCAGCCGGGCGTGCCCGCGGTGGAGGCCGGCGCCGCGGTGGCCGGGGAGTCCTCGACCGCCACCTGGACCGTGGTGTGGACCGACCGGCTCACCGCCTACGAGCACTACCAGGCGAAGTGCTACCGGGTGGATCCGGTGCCCGGCAGGGACGGCGAGTACATCGCCTACGTCGCCTACGACATCGACCTGTTCGAGGAGGGATCGATCCCCAACCTGACCTCCTCGATCATCGGCAACGTCTTCGGCTTCAAGGCGCTGCGCTCGCTCAGGCTCGAGGACATGCGGATCCCGCTGCACTACGTGAAGACCTTCCACGGCCCGCCGCACGGCATCGTGATGGAGCGCGAGTACCTGGGCAAGTACGGCAGGCCGCTGCTCGGCGCCACCACCAAGCCCAAGCTCGGCCTGTCCGCGCGCAACTACGGCCGGGTGGTGTACGAGGCGCTCAGCGGCGGGCTCGACTTCACCAAGGACGACGAGAACATCAACTCCCAGCCGTTCATGCGCTGGCGGGACCGCTTCCTGTTCGCCATGGACGGCGTCAACAGGGCCGTCGAGCGGACCGGGGAGATCAAAGGGCACTACCTGAACGTGACGGCAGCCTCGATGGAGGACATGTACGAGCGGGCCGAGTTCGCCGCCGAGCTCGGCAGCGTCATCATCATGGTCGACCTGACCGTCGGGTACACGGCCCTGCATTCCATGTCCAACTGGGCCAGGCGCAACGGCGTCCTGCTGCACCTGCACCGGGCCGGCCACAGCACCTACACGCGGCAGAAGTCGCACGGGGTCAGCTTCCGCGTGATCGCCAAGTGGTGCCGGCTGATCGGCGTCGACCACATCCACGCCGGCACGGTGGTCGGCAAGCTGGAGGGCGACCCGGCCAACGTGCGCGGGTACTACGACACGCTGCGCGGCGCGCGGGTGCCGGAGGACCTGACCAGGGGCCTCTACTTCGACCAGGACTGGGGATCCATGCCCGCCGTCATGCCGGTCGCGTCCGGCGGCATCCACGCCGGCCAGATGCACCAGCTCCTCGGCTACCTGGGCGAGGACGTCGTCCTGCAGTTCGGCGGGGGGACCATCGGCCATCCCATGGGCATCGCCGCGGGCGCGACGGCCAACCGGGTCGCGGTGGAGGCGATGATCAAGGCCCGCAACGAGGGCCGCGACTTCGCCGCCGAGGGCGAGCAGATCCTCGCCGAGGCCGCGCGGCACTCCCGCGAGCTGCAGGCGGCGATCGACACCTGGGGCGACATCACGTTCAACTACGAGCCGACCGACACCCCCGACGTCACGCTGACGGCGACCAGCTGACGCCGGCCGGGCCCCCGCTGACCAGGAGCATGACATGCGGATCACGCAAGGAACGTTCTCGTACCTGCCCGACCTCACCGCCGATGAGATCAGGGCCCAGGTCCAGTACGCGATCGACAACGGCTGGGCGGTAGCGGTCGAGTTCACCGACGACCCGCACCCGCGCAACGTGCTGTGGGAGATGTGGGGCCTGCCCATGTTCGACATCTCCGACGCCTCGGCCGCCCTGCACGAGGTGAACGCGTGCGTGTCGGCCTGGCCCGGCCACTACGTCCGCGTCAGCGCGTACGACGCCTCGCTCGGGCGGCAGACCACGGCGCTGAGCTTCATCGTGCACCGGCCAGCCCACGAGCCCGGCTTCCGGCTCGACCGGCAGGAGGCCCGGGACCGGCGGATCCGGTACTCGCTGCACGCCTACGCCGCCGACCGGCCGAGCGGCGAGCGCTACGCCGGGCCCGCAGGCCGGTGAGCGTGGCCACAGGCCGGGGCCCCGGGTTCGCGATGCCCCGCCCGGGGCCGCAGCCGGCCGGCCAGGCCTGGCGCGGCCC
>JASHPR010000785.1 GCA_030038015.1 Streptosporangiaceae bacterium | reverse complement strand
TGCCACCCGAAACACTGTCATGATCGGCTTCTAGCCTGTCTACCACAGGTTTGAGCTGCGAGTTCATCCGCCTCAGCCGACCGCGGCGGGGCGCTCACCAGTAGGAGATCGGGCCAAGCCGGGCGAACGGGATCAGCGGGCCAAGCTCCTGGACCTCGACCTTCGCGCCGGCCGGTGCCTCCTGCTTGATCACGTCGGCCAGGGCGTTGGCGTCGTCGGAGTCGTTGGCGCCGATGACCAGCAGCGTCCAGCGCCGGATCACCGAACGGCCCTCCGCCTTCAGCCGGTCGGCGAACTGGACCGCTGCATGGTGTGACGGCAGCTCGACCCGCACCTCAAACTGGGCGTGCCCGGTGTCCAGGGATTCCTTGGTCTCGTCCTGCTCGAGCCGCTCGTGCTCCGCGGCGCGCTCCTCGCCGGTACGCGGCAGCGCGACGTCGGCGCTCTCCCACTCCTCCTCGATCGGATGCCACCGGTCGAGCGCGAACTCCGCCGGCAGGTCGTGCTGGCCGGCGAGCTGGCGCGCCACCTGGTCCGCCTCGCGCGCGGCGTTCTCGCTCCCCGCGTACAGGAAGATGCGCGGGCCGTCCACGCTCACCGCCACCCGGCCGCCGAGCCGGCGGCGGGCATCCTCTTCTACCTCATGCTCGCGCATGGACTCAACCACCCGGCCCGCGTGGGCGGCGTCCTGGAGCGTTACCGTCACCCGCCAGTCGTTTGCCACGGACCCGAACCTACCGCGATGGCCTCCCGGCGGCGCCGTCAACCCGGCCAAGGTGCGCCGGGCGGGCGGCGCGGCGGTGTCAGCCGGTGTTCTGCAGGCCGGCGGCGACGCCGTTCACGGTCAGCAGCAGCAGCCGCTCCAGGCGCTCGCGTTCCCCCGCCCCGCCGCGCAGCGCGGTCAGCGCGCGGAGCTGCAGCAGCGAGAGCGCGTCCACGTAGGGGTCGCGCAGCGCGACGGCCCTGGACAGCACCGGCCGGTTGGCAAGCAGCCTGTCGTGCCCGGTCACCTCCAGCACCAGCCGCTTGGTCAGGTCGTACTCGGCGAGCACCGCGGCGGTGAGATCGTCCCTGCCGCCCAGCCCGAGGTAGCGCGCCGCGATCCGCCGGTCGGTCTTGGCCAGGCTCATCTCCGCGTTGTCCAGCAGGACGGCGAGCAGCGGCCAGTCCCGGTAGGCCCGCTGCGCCTCCTGCAGGCCGCCCTCCCCGGCGGCCGCGGCCGCCAGCCCGCTGCCCAGGCCGAACCAGCCGGGCAGGTTCACCCGGGTCTGGGCCCAGGCGAACACCCACGGGATCGCCCGCAGGTCGTCGAGCCCGCCCGCCGCGGCGACGCCGCGGCGGGCGGGCCGCGAGCCGATCCGCATGGCGCCGATCTCCTGCAGCGGGCTGACCCGCGCGAACCACTCGGCGAACCCGTCGGTGCCGACAAGCGCCCGGTACGCGCGCAGCGCCCCGGCGTCCATCCGCTCGGCAAGCCCGCCGAACTGGCTGCCCGTGCCGGGCCTGCCGGCCGCCGCCCCGGCCGGGTCCAGCCCGGGGGCGGCGGAGGTCAGCAGGACCGCCGAAGCCACCTGCTCCAGGTGCCGCTGCGCGATCACCGGGTGACCGTACCTGGCGAAGATCACCTCACCCTGCTCGGTCACCTTGAACCTGCCGTTCACCGAGCCGGGCGGCTGGGCGAGCACCGCCCGCCCCGCGGGGCCGCCGCCGCGGCCGAGCGCGCCGCCGCGCCCGTGGAACAGGGTCAGCCTGATGTCGTTGGCCGCCGCCCACCGGGCCAGCCGCTGCTGCGCGCCGGACAGCCGCAGCGTCGCGCTGACCGGGCCGAGCTCCTTGGCCGAGTCGGAGTAGCCGAGCATGACCTCGAGCCGCCGCCCGCCGGCCGCGAGCCTGGCTTTCACCGGCTCCAGGAGCAGCATCTCGTCCAGCACGCCGGTCGCCTTCTCCAGGTCGGCCCCGCTCTCGAACAGCGGGATCACGTCGAGCTCGGGCGGGCACCCGTCCGGGACGGAAAGCCGGGCCAGCTCGTACACGGCGGAGACGTCCGCGGCGGACCTGGTGAAGCTGACCACGTAGCGCCGGCACGCGTCCGTGCCGAACCGGCGCTGCAGCCAGGCGATCGCCTGGAACGTGGCGGCAACCTCGCGGGTCAGCGGCGACGGCTCGCCCGGATCCCCCGAGGTGAGCTCGCGGAGCGCCTGGGCGTGCACGGCGCTGTGCTGGCGGACCTCGAGCTCGGCAAGGTGGAAGCCGAACGTCTCCGCCTGCCAGAGCAGGTGCTGCAGTTCGCCGTAGGCCTGGCGGGGAGCCCCGGCCTCGGCAAGCTCCCGCTGCACCAGGCGCAGGTCGGCGATGAACTCGGCCGGGCCCTGGTAGGCCAGGCCCGCCGCGTCGTCCTGGCCCGTCCCCGGCTCGCCCGAAACGCCCATGCGGGTGGCGCGGAGCCTGCGCGCAGCGTAGAGCAGGTACGCACGGTACGGCTCCTCCGGAGAGCGCGCCACGACGTCGGCGACCAGTCCCGGGTGAGCGCTCCGCGCAACCGCGATGGCCCGGGTCATGCCCGGCCCCGCCGACAGCGGGCCGGCATGCACGGTGAGCGCCCGGCCGATCCGTTCGGTCGCGTTCTCCAGGGCGCGCAGCACGTGCCCGGCCTGGATCACCGCCGTCTGCTTCGTCACCTCGGCGGTGACGAACGGGTTGCCGTCCCGGTCGGCGCCGATCCAGCTGCCGAAGCGCAGGAAGGCCGGGGCCGCCGAGGCGACCCGGCCGGCCGCGGGGCCGCCCAGCGCCCGGTCCAGCGACCGGTACAGCGCGGGGACCACCCGGAACAGGGTCTCGTCGAACGCGGTCATGGCGGCGCGGACCTCGTCGAGCGGCCGCATGGCCGCCGCCCGCAGCGCCGACGTGCGCCACAGCAGGTCGATCTCCTCCCGGAGCCTGCGCCGCGCTTCCGCGCGCTCGCTGGCGCCGAGCCGCCCGTCGTCCAGGCTGGTCAGCAGCGCGCCGATGCGCCGCAGCGCCTCGGTGACCGCGCGGCGCCGGGCCTCGGTGGGGTGCGCGGTGAGCACCGGGTGCACGCGCAGGTCGGCGAGCAGGCCGGTGACGCGCGCGGCCCCGTGGGTTGACCGGATCGCCGCCACCGCCTCGGCCAGCGATTCGCGGACCGGCCTGTCACCGGTGTCCCGCTCGCGCAGCGTGCGGATCCGCTGGTGCTCCTCGGCCAGGTTCGCCAGGTGGAAGTACACGGTGAACGCGTGCGCCACCGCCTCGGCGCGCTCCAGCGGCCAGGCGGCGACCATGTCGCTGATGTGGCCGAGGGAGTCACCCGCCGCAAGCCGGGCGGCGATCACCGCCCGCCGGAGCCGTTCGGTGTCGTCGAGCAGTTCCTGGCCGCCGGACTCGCGCAGCACCTCGCCGAGCAGGTCGCCGAGCAGGCGGACATCCCGGCGCATCGGCGCCGGCACGTACTGGCGGTCGGCGTCCCGGCCCACGGTGCAAGCGTAGCGACGGGTGCAGGCGGCACGCGCGCAGCGTTCTGTTACGTTTCCATGGGGGCGTGGAGCATGGGCGCGGCGGAGGAGGACCATTGCGCTTCGCGATCAAGACCAGGCCTGAGCACCAGACGTGGGCGGAGATCCGCGACGTGTGGGTGGCCGCGGACGACATCGACCTGTTCGAGTCGGCATGGAACTGGGACCACTTCTACCCGCTGACCGGCGACCTCACCGGGCCGAACCTGGAGGCCTGGACGTCGCTGGCCGCTCTCGGCCAGGCCACCCGGCGGATCCGGATCGGCTGCCAGGTCACCGGGATGGTCTACCGCCACCCGGCCGTGCTGGCCAACATGGCGGCGACCACGGACATCATCTCCGGCGGCCGGCTGGAGATCGGGCTCGGCGCAGGCTGGAACCAGATGGAATGCGACGCCTACGGCATCGACCTGCCGCCGCTGCGCGAGCGCTTCGACCGGTTCGACGAGGGTGTCGAGGTGATCGTCCGGCTGCTCAGCGACACCACGACCACGTTCGACGGCAAGTACCTGCACCTGACCGAGGCCCGCTGCGAGCCCAAGCCGGTGCAGCGGCCGCACCCGCCGATCACCATCGGCGGCCGCGGGCGGACCAGGACGCTGCGCACCGCCGCGCGCTGGGCGCAGCAGTGGAACGCGATCGCAGGGGACGTCGACGAGTGGCGCAGCCTCAAGGACACCCTGGTCGAGCACTGCGCGGCGCTGGGGCGCGACCCGGCCGAGATCACCTGCTCGGTCAACGTGCGCCTGGACGGCGGCATCGGCGCGGCGGCCGAACTCGCGGCGGCCTACCGCGACGCCGGGGCGGATCTTGCGATCATGAACCTGCCGCTCCAGGCGCCGCCGGACGTCCTCGGCTCCCTCGCCGAGGCGCTGGCCCCGCTGGCATGAGGCGGGGGCCCGCCGGGCCCCGGCCCGGCGGGTAAGTTCATGATCGTGGCCGGCAGGGCATCGCATAGGCCCCCAAACGGCCGCGATCATGCGAAAACGGATGGTTCGGCAGCCGGGAGCTGCCAGGAGCGGGAGACTGCTTACATGGGATTCGACCTGCCGTCCCTCCTCGCCGCCCGGCGCGGGGAGGGCTACGACCTGCACGCCCGTTACCTCAACCCGCAGCTGCCCCGCACGCTGCACGCGATCGGGTTCGACAAGGTGTACGAGCGGGCCGAGGGCGCCTACCTGTGGGACCGCGACGGCAACCGCTACGCCGACTTCCTGTCCGGCTTCGGCGTCTTCGGGGTCGGCCACAACCACCCGGTGGTCCGCCACGCGCTCCGGGACGTGCTCGACGGCGAGCTTGCCGACCTGGTGCAGTTCGACTGCGCGCTGCTGCCCGGGCTGCTCGCCGAGCGGCTGCTGGCCAAGGCGCCCGAGTTCGACCGGGTCTACTTCGGCAACAGCGGCACCGAGGCGGTCGAGGCGGCGCTGAAGTTCGCCAGGTACGCCACGGGCAGGCGGCGTGTGGTCTACTGCAACCATGCCTTCCACGGCCTCACCGCCGGCTCGCTCTCGGTGAACGGCGCGGAGGAGTTCCGCCGCGGCTTCGACCCGCTGCTGCCCGACGTCGCCGTCCCGCTCGGGGATCTCGACGCGCTCGAAGCCGAGCTGCGCAAGGGCGACGTCGCCGCGCTGATCATCGAGCCGATCCAGGGCAAGGGCGTGTGGATGCCGCCGGACGGGTTCCTCACCGCGGCCGGGAAGCTGCTGCACTCCCACGGCGCGCTGCTGATCTGTGATGAGGTGCAGACCGGCCTGGGCCGGACCGGCAAGTTCTTCGCCTACCAGCACGAGGGCGCCGAGCCGGACATCGTCACCGTGGCCAAGGCGCTGTCCGGCGGGTTCATTCCCGTCGGGGCGACGCTGGCCAAGGGCTGGATCTTCGACAAGGTCTACTCGTCCATGGACCGCGTGCTCGTGCACGACTCTACGTTCGGGTCCAACGCGCCCGCGATGGCCGCGGGCCTGGCCTCGCTCGCCGTCATCGAGGACGAGCAGCTCGTCAGCAACGCCGAGCGCACCGGCAGCGCGCTGCTCGCCGCGCTGGGGGACATGGTCGGCGAGTACGAGATGCTCGCCGAGGTGCGCGGGCGCGGGCTGATGATCGGCATAGAGTTCGGCAAGCCGCGATCGCTGAAGCTCAAGCCCGGCTGGAGCATGCTGCAGACCGCCCGGGTCGGCCTGTTCGCCCAGATGGTGGTCGTGGCGCTGTTCCAGCGGCACCGCATCCTCACCCAGGTCTCCGGCGACCACACCGAAGTGATCAAGCTGCTGCCCCCGCTCACCATCGGCGACACCGAGGTGGAGATGTTCCGCGAGGCGTTCGACGACGTGATGAAGGACGCGCACCGGGGCAGCGGCCTGATGTGGGACTTCGGGCGCACGCTGGTCAAGCAGGCGGTGAGCCGCTGACCTAGGCGTCCTTTGTTGGCCGGTAGCGGAGCCGCTGCCGCGCCGCGCCGCACACCCCGCTGCGCTCGTTGGCCGCGGCAACCTGCAGGGCCTCGTCCAGGTCGGCCGGGGTGAGCAGGGCGTTGGAGAGCAGGAAGTCGGCGAGGTCGCGCGCGTGGCCCCGCTCCTGCCAGATGAAGCCCTGGAGCAGCTTCTTGTAGTCGGACACCGCGCCCTCGCCGGTCAGGTTCAGCGCGATGACCACGTCCATCATCGCCGTCGGGTGCGGGGCGGCCATGCCCCGGATGTACTCCTGGTAGTAGTACGCCATCGCCCGCCGCGCCGTGGCATTGCGCTGGAAGTAGCCGCGCACGTGCGCCACCGCGTCGTCCCCGGGCCGGCCGCCGGCGGCCAGCGGGTCCTTGGACAGGACCCGGCTGTCCCGGGTCGCCGGGAGCTTGTCGCTGCGCGCGCCTGCCTGGCCTGCCTGGCCGCCGGGGACCGCCGCCTCGAGCCGCAGCGGCAGCACCCAGGTGCCGACGCTGACCAGCCACGCCCCCTCGTCGAGCACGACGGGCAGGGCCTCGTAGCGGGCCGGCGCCACCGGCAGCACATGCCGGGCCGCCCGCTGCACGGCGTCCGCGCTTGGCAGCAGGCCCCCGGTGTGCGGCGCCAGGTACACCCGGTAGGTCGTGTCGCGGCTGAACAGCTCCCACCTGTGGTGCACGTAGCGAAAGCCCGCGCAGCGCGGGGCGCGGTGCAGGGTGAGGTCCTCGTTCCCGGACAGCAGGCCCCGGTCCAGCCAGGTGATCTCATCAGGCGGGCATTCCGCCCACTCGTCACGCAGGAAAGACCAGATGAAGAGCTGGCCCGCCGTCACTCAGCTGCCACCCCAGACGATGGCGCACCACCCGCCCGCCGTTTCGTATCGCGATGCCTGAGATGACAATTGTGGCACTGCGGGCCGGGTGGTCTGTGCCAGGCCGCGCGGCCTCAGCCGATCTCGACCGTGGACCGCAGCGCGTCCGGCCGCATCCCCCAGCGGATCGTGTCTCCGTCGTGCAGCGGCTGCTCACCCGCCAGGGCGGTGCCGTTGAGGGTGAGGCCGTTCCTGCCCTCGTTGGCGATCCACCATTGACCATCGGAGAACGTGAAGCGGGCGTGCACCCTGGACACGGTCGGCTCCGCGGGCAGCCGCAGTTCCACGCCGCCCCGCCCGGCGCGGGCGCCCGACACCTGGGTCTGCGCCACCGAGTCGCCCGTGACCAGCCGCAGCACCGGGACCGGGCTCCGGCGCAGCTCGATGACGGTCGGCGCGCCGGTCATCGTCGGCGTACCCGTGTCCGGCGGTGCGGTGTCCGCCGGCGCCCGCCGGAGCCTGGGCGGATCTGGGTGCGAGCGCGTGTTCCCGTCGTGGCCGGCAAACCCCGGGCAGGGCCCGTCCGGCGGGCCCGCCCACGCGGCGTCGGAGCCGGCCCGCCCCGGACGGGCGCCGGCCCCGGCGGGCACGAGCCGC
>JASHPR010000083.1 GCA_030038015.1 Streptosporangiaceae bacterium | reverse complement strand
CCCGGCCCCGGCCTGGGCCGCGGGTGCGGTGGCGCTGCTGGTCGCCGGGGAACGGTTCGCGGCCGGCCGCCCGCTCAACCCGGCCGTGCAGGACGTTGCGCGCAGCCTTGTCGGCACTGCGGCCGACGCCGGGACCTATGCCGAGCTGCGCGACCGGCTGCCTGCCCAGCTGGCCTGGGCGCTGGAGCCGGCCCAGTCCGTGAATGACCTGTGGCGCGCCGAGGCCGCGTGGTACGCCCGGGTGGAACTGGATGGGTTCGGCCTGCTCGGGTCGGGCGCGTTCGACTGGCACCCGGTGCTGGGCGCTGCCGCGGTGCTGGCCACGGACGCCCGGCGAACCGGGGCCGCGCTGGAACTCGCCGCGCGCGGCGGGACGCCGCTGGAGGCGTACGATGCCGTGGCTTGACGCAGCGCTGCCGGTTCGCATGACCAGGGTCGCGCTGGTCGCTCCCGCGGAAAGCCTGCGGGAGATGCTCGCGGCGGTGGCCGGGGCGGCAGCGGTCGAGATCGACGCTGCAGACGTGGGCCAGGAGGCCGAGGCGGCACGCCGGCTCTCCCGTGCGCGAAGCGCCGGAGCCGCCGTGAAGAGGGAAGGGGAGGTGGGCGGGGCGGCAGCCGCGGCAGTGAAGAGGGAAGGGGAGGTGGGCGGGGGGGCGGCCCTGTGTGCCATGGCGCCCGACCTGGATGAGCTGGAACGGGCCGGCCGTTACGATCTGCTGGCCGGGGAAGCGCAGCTGCAGGGGTACGCGGCCCGGGCCATGCGGGGATCGGGCTGCGCGGTACTGGCCGGCTGGATGCCGGCCGCCCGGCGGGCGGAACTCTCCCGGCTGCTGGCCGGGGTGGGCTGCGGCGTTGTCCCGCTGCCGCGGCCCCGAGCCGTTGAGGCGCCCACGTTGCTGGATGGCTCGGCGAGGCGGCGCTCGCTGTCTGGCCTGGTGTCCACGTACGGGACCGTGCCCTACGCGGATGTCAATCCCGCCTGGCTGGCGTGGGGCAGCTACGTGCTGATGTTCGGCATGATGTTCGGCGATGTCGGGCACGGCCTGATCGTGGTCGCCGCCGCCGCCGCGCTGCGGGCCGGCTGGCCGCAGCCGCTGCGCCGGCTGCGGGCGGCCTGGCCGTTCGTCGGCGGCGCCGGGGTCATGGCGGTCGTGTTCGGCGTTCTCTACGGCGAGTTCTTCGGCCCGACCGGGCTGATCCCGGCGTTCTGGCTGGTACCGCTCGATCAACCGCTGCTGCTGCTCGCGGTCGCGGTGGGCGTCGGCGCGGCGCTACTGGCGGGCGCCTACGCCCTCGGCACGGTCAACAGGTTCCGGGAGGGTGGCTGGCGGCTGGCCGCCTACGCACCGTCCGGGATCGCCGGGACGCTGCTATTCTCCGCGGCCGGCCTGGTGGCGGCCGGCTGGTACTTCCATGACGGCGCGGCGCTGGTCGCCGGCGCGGCCGTCGCCGTGGCCGCGCTGGCGCTGGCGCTGGCCGGCTTCCTGGCCGAGGCAGGCGGCGGCGGGACCGGCGTGTTCCAGGCCGGTGCCGAGCTGTTCGACTTCGTGGTCCGGCTCGCCTCGAATGTCGTGTCGTTCGCCCGGCTGGCCGCATTCGGGCTGACCCACGCCGCGCTCGGGCTGCTGGTCTGGGAGGGGACCCTGGCGCTGTGGCACCGCGGCGGAGTGATGATCGTGGCCGCTCTCGCCCTCTTCGCCGTCGGCAACGCGGTCGCGTTCGCGCTCGAGGGGCTGGTCGCGGCCGTTCAGGCACTGCGCCTGGAGTACTACGAGCTGTTCTCCCGGGTGTTCGTCACCCAGGGCCGGCCCTTCCGGCCCTGGTACCTGCGCGTCGAACCCGCCGGGTCCGCGGTGCCTGGGAGAGATGGCCTGAACGGGAAGGGAGGTGGCTGATGTGGAAGCCTGGCTGATCGGGCTGCCGGTGATTGCGATCGCCGCCGTGGCGGCGCATCGTGCCGCGCGGTACGGGCGGCGGGGCGGCTACGCCCTGGCCGGGGCGGGCGTGGCGCTGCTGGTGGGCGCCGTCGTGCTGCTCGCGGTCACGGCCGGGGCCAGCCCTGCCGGTGCGGCGGCCCACGCCGGGCACGCGGCCGTGTCCGCGGCCGCGGCCGGGACGGCAACCAGTCCGACGGGCGCGCTGATCGGGGCGGGGATCGCGGTCGCCGGGTCCACGATCGGGGCCGGGATCGCGGTCGCCTACGCCGGAGCGGCGGCGCTGGCGGTAATGAGCGAGCGGCCGGAGCTGTTCGGCCGGGCCATGGTGATCGTCGGGCTCGCCGAGGGAATCGCGATCTATGGCCTGGTCATCGGCATCATCCTGATGGGGAAGGCGTAGCCGGCATGTCCCGGGCCGCGGTCATCGGCGAGGAACTGCGGGTGCAGGGTTACGCCCTGGCCGGGGCGGTCGTCTGCGCCGCCGACGACGAGGCGGGCGTGCTGCGTGCCTGGCGTGAGCTGCCCGGCGATGTGGCCGTGGTCGTGCTCACCCCCAGGGCAGCGGGCTGGCTTGCTGGCGAGCTTGCCCGGCGGCCTGGCCTCCTGCCCGTGGTGATGCCCGGATGAGACTCGTAACTGGGCAGCAGGCTGCGCTGGAGCCGGTTCGCGCGGCGATGCTGCGCCGCGCCGCGGCGGAGGCGGAGGCGATCATCGCCTCGGCCCGCCAGCAGGCGGCGGCGCTGCTGGCGGCGGCGCGACGGGAGGCGGAC
>JASHPR010000784.1 GCA_030038015.1 Streptosporangiaceae bacterium | reverse complement strand
GACCTGGGCGGATGATGGGGCGGGCGCCGCCGCTCCGGCTGCGGGAGCGGGGGCGGGCGGGAGGGGCGCGGGGGGGTGAGGGCGCCGGTAGCGGATGGCCAGGCGCCGGCCGCTCCTGAGCGCCTCGGCCAGGGTCCGCAGGTGGGGGATGTCTTCCTGTGCCCGGAACCAGCGCGGCATGTCCAGGTGAACCAGCGGCGCTCCCTCGGCGCGCCCGGCCGTCACCCGGATCTGGCGGAGCGCCGCGGCGGCCGCACCGCCAAGGCCAAGCTCGCTGATCACGCTCGGCACGCCCAGGATCAGCAGCGCCTCCGCTTCTTCCGGGCGCAGGCCGCGGAGGGGGAAGCGGTAGCCATCGAGCAGCTCGCAGCCGCCCCCGGGGCCCGGCTCGGTCAGCACCGGCACCCCGGCAGCGCCGAGCGCCTCCAGGTCCCGGTAGACGGTCCGCACGGACACGCCGAGTTCCCGGGCGAGCGCCAGCGCGGTCAGCCGCCCGCGGGCCTGCAGCAGCAGGACCAGGGATACCAGGCGGTCGGCGCGCACCACGCCAGGTTAGGCCCGGACCGCTGACACGAGGTGTCAGCGGTCGTGGCGTACGGTCCACGAAGGGCATCAGCCAGGAGAGCCGGCGAGGAGAGCCATGCGCGTTCACGAGTTCTACACCCGGCCTGCGGCCATGACGTCGGCCGGCCGCTGCGCGCCGCTGCTCGCCGCGCTGCCGGGCGACGTGCCGGCCCTGGCCGCCGTGGCGCAGGGGCTGCTGATCCACGAGCACATCGCGGCCGCGTACGGGGTGACGCTGTCCGAGGAGGAGCGCGCCAGCGTGCACGTCCGCCCGGCCGGGCGGCTGCTCGACCTGATCGTCGCCAGGGACGGCCGGCCGCTGGACGTCCCGCGCGCCCCGGAGGCGCGGCTGGCCGGCAACTGCCGCCACTTCACCGTCCTGATGACCGCCATGCTGCGGGCGCACGGCACGCCGGCCAGGGCGCGCTGCGGGTTCGGCGGGTACTTCACCGAGGGCTTCTTCGAGGACCACTGGGTATGCGAGTACTGGAACGCCGGGGAAGAGCGCTGGATCCTGGTTGACGCGCAGATCGACGGCAGGCAGCGCGAGCTGTTCTCGATCGGCTTCGACGTCACCGACGTGCCGCGGGACCAGTTCCTGGTGGCCGGCTCCGCCTGGGCCCGGTTCCGGTCCGGTGCAGCCGACCCGGGCAGGTTCGGGCTCAGCTTCATCGGCGAGGCCGGCGACTGGTGGATCGCCGGCAACCTCATGCGGGACGCCGCGGCACTGGCCAACGTCGAGGTGCTGCCGTGGGACTGCTGGGGCGCGATGCCACGCGAGGGCGAACCGATCGACGAGGAGCGCTGCGCGCTGTTCGACCGCGTCGCCGCGCTCACCCAGGAGCCGGATGGCGCCTTCCCGGAACTGCTGCGGCTCAGCCAGGAAGACCGGAGGCTGCGCGTCCCGGCAACCGTGCGCAACGCCGTCCGCCGCCGTGACGAGCCGCTCTGAGGTCGTGCCTGCGGGCCGCCCCATGCAGCCGGCGAGCCGCCCGGCTCTGGCAAAGATGCTCCTGGCCGGCGTTTTATGGCGGCTCGCCAGCGGCCGGGCCTGTCTTTATGGACAATCAGCTCCCAAAAGCTGAAAAGGCTGGTTTCAGAAAGCCAAACTTCCCCGTTCCTGGCGCCTCTCTTGCTTCCTGCACGCCATTGCCGAATGAATGGAGTATGGTAAAGAGCAGAGCCGACCTTGGGGGCGTCGCGTGTCGGTTAAGTGGGGGGCGACCTTTCTTCTGGCTGGGCTGCTGGCGGCCGGCCTGGCAGCCGTTCCTGCCGTCCGTGTGTCCGCGTCGGCTGCCAGGTCGGTGGCGCCTCTGGCCCTGAGGGCGGCGCGCGCCCAGGCGTCGGTGGCGGCGCTGCCCTTCGGGCTGTTCGAGAGCAGCAACAACGACCAGTACGCTTTCCCGATTACACCCGATTACGCGATCCAGTATTACGGCTGGGAGGAGTCCTTTCAGTCGGCCGACGCGCACGCCGCGTGGAATTCCGGCACCGAGACCTTTGCCGAACTGCAGACCTGCGGTAACCCCTGCAATGCGAGCACCGCCGTCCCGGTAACGGCCGTTATAAACGGCGTCTATGACCCGTACCTGGTGAATTTCGCCGAGGAGGTGGCGGCGTTCGGCCACCCGGTGCTGCTGACCTTCGATCACGAGATGAACGGCAACTGGTACCCGTGGGGTGACACGGAAATCACGCCGGCGCAGTGGATCAAGGCCTGGCAGCACGTGACCTCACTGATCAGCTCGATCGCGCCGAATGCTGTCTGGGTGTGGGCGCCGAACATCGAGCAGGGCGCCGCACCGGTGGCGGGCTACTGGCCAGGCAACGGGTACCCGGACCCGCACGTCGACATCGTCGGCCTCGACGGGTACCTGCAGACCCCGGGCTCGACCTGGGCGAACACGTTCTCCCAGAGCGTCACCGACGTCATGGCCGTGAGCGGCGGGGGCTATCCGTTCATCGTCGCGGAGGCCGGCGTCGCGTCGGCCGATCAGGATGGCGTCTCGCAGATCGGCAGCCTGTTCGCGGGCGCGCGCTCGTCGGGCGCCGCGGCACTGATGTACTTCGACGCCAATCAGTGGGCCCTCACCCCCGCCGAGCAGTCGGAGTTCGTCAGCGACGCGGGCTGACCGGCCGGCGCGGCACGCGTCACCCGGGCGCCCGGCCAGGTGGCCGGGCCGTCACGGCCCCGGCCAGGGCAGCACGGTCAGCGACGGCCACTGACGTTGCCATCGCTCGGCCCTAGCCTCGTAGACGTGCCGCGGCGCCAGCACCGGGTTGGGGCGCACCACCAGGCTGAACACGTCCGACAAGCCAGCCACTCCGGCGAAGGCCCTGGCGGACGCGCTGCCGTAACACCGGGCCCGCGGCCCGGTGCCGCGGGCCGGCGAGGTCACGGCTCGCGGACTACGTCGGCCGGGTCCTTGTCGTCGCGCAGCCCCTTGTAGGCCGCGGCCCGCATCACGCCCGCGCTGGTCCAGCCGCCGAAGGCCACCTCGATCACCAGGCGGGGCTCGGCCCAGATGGCGGCGCGGGCGTGCTCGGGCGGCACCGGCGAGGCGAACGGCGAGGTCTCCCGGCGCAGCGGGGCCAGCCGCTCGCCGAGCATGGCCAGCGTCTCCTGGGTGAACCCGGTGCCGACGTGGCCGGCGTACTGCAGCCCGCCCGGCCCCTGCACGCCGATCAGCAGCGAGCCGATCCGGCCGGCCCGGCCGCCCTCGCCAGGCTTCCAGCCGCCGACCACGGCCTCCTGGCGCGTCACGTTCTTGATCTTGCGCCAGGCCGGTGACCGCCTCCCCGGCTCGTAACGTGACGTCAGCCGCTTGGCCACCACGCCTTCCAGGCCGTGCTGCCTGGACAGCGCGACCATCTCCGCGCCGGTCACGTCGGTGAACGAGGGCGGCGTCTGGCAGTGCGGCCCGTTCACGCCGAGGCCGTCGAGCAGCGCGCGGCGCTCGGCGTACGGCGCGTCGAGCAGCGGCCGCCCGTCCAGGCACAGCAGGTCGAACGCCAGGTAGCTGACCGGGATCTGGGCCGCGAGCAGCCTGATCTGGGCCTCGGACGAGATGTTGATCCGCTGCTGCAGCGCCTCGAAGCTGGGCCACGCCCCGCCGCCGAAGGCCACGATCTCCCCGTCCAGGACGGCCCGGGCGGCCCCGGTCACGGCCGCCAGTTCCTGCAGCTCAGGGTAGCTGTGCGTGATCTCGCGGCCGGTCCTGGACCACAGCTGCACCGATCCGCCGTCGACGAGCGCGATGGCGCGGACGCCATCCCATTTCATCTCGTACGCCCAGGTGTGATCGTCGGGCGGCAGGCTGCCCGCGGTTGCCAGCATCGGCCGCACCCGGCCAGGCTGAACCTGCCGCCCCGATTCGGTCACCCAAGATAACTACCCTGAACGTTACGCCGTGTTACAGCTGTGCCGTGACGGCCTTCACCTCGGTGTAGTTGTTCAGGACCTCGTGGCCCATCTCGCGGCCCCACCCGGACTGCTTGTAGCCGCCGAACGGCAGCGAGGCGTCGAACACGTTGTAGCAGTTGATCCAGACCGTGCCGGCCTTGATCTTCTTGGCCAGGGCGTGGGCCTTGGCGATGTCCCTGGTCCAGATGCCGGCGCCGAGACCGTACTCGGTGTCGTTGGCCTGGGCGGCGATGTCGTCCAGGTCGCTGAACGGCGCGGCGACCACGACCGGGCCGAAGATCTCCTCCTTCACGACCTTCATGTTGCCGTGGGTGTTGATCAGCACGGTTGGCTCGATGAAGAAGCCCCGGTCGCCGAACCGGCCGCCGCCGACCACGGCGGTGGCTCCCTCTTCCCTGCCGGACTCCAGGTAACCGCTGACCCGCTGGAACTGCTCCTCGGAGACCAGCGGCCCCATCTGCGTGCCGGCCTCGAGCCCGGAGCCCAGCTTGATCGACTTGGCGATCTCGGCCACGCCGCCGACTACCTCGTCGAACCGGGTCTGGTGGACGAACAGCCGGGAACCGGCCACGCAGCACTGGCCGTGGTTGAAGAAGATCGCGTTCGCGGCGCCCGCGACGGCGCCGTCGACGGCGTCGTCGAACACGATGTTGGGGCTCTTCCCGCCCAGCTCCAGGGTCACCTTCTTGAGGTTTCCGGCGGCGGCCTGCACGATCAGCTTGCCCACCTCGGTGGAGCCGGTGAACGCGACCTTGTCCACGTCGTTGTGCGCGGCCAGGGCCGCGCCCGCGGTCTCGCCGAACCCGGGCACCACGTTGACCACGCCGTCCGGCAGGCCGGCCTCGGCGATCAGCTCGGCCAGCCGCAGCGCGGTCAGCGGCGTCTGCTCGGCCGGCTTGAGCACCACGGTGCAGCCGGTGGCCAGCGCCGGGCCGAGCTTCCACGCCGCCATCAGCAGCGGGAAGTTCCACGGGATGATCTGCCCGACCACGCCGACCGGCTCGCGCAGCGTGTAGGAGTGGAAGCTGGCGCCCGGCATGTAGGGCACCGAGATGTCGATCGTGTTGCCCTCGATCTTGGTGGCCCACCCGGCCATGTAGTGGAACAGGTCGGCGGCCAGCGGCACGTCCGCGGCCTGCGCCACCAGGAAGGGCTTGCCGTTGTCCAGCGACTCGAGCTGAGCCAGCTCGTCGGTGTGCTCGAGGATCAGGTCGCCGATCTTCCAGATAAGGCGCCCGCGCTCGGACGGGGTCATCCG
>JASHPR010000783.1 GCA_030038015.1 Streptosporangiaceae bacterium | reverse complement strand
CAGCGCCTGGGCAAAGGCCGTGCAGGACGGGTAGCGGTCGTCCGGCGACTTGGCCAGGGCCCGCGCGATGACCTCGTCGACCGCGGCCGGCAGCCCGGGGCGCAGCGCCCGCAGCGACGGAGCGGGCGCCGACACCTGCGCCCACAGCACGGCGACGTCCTGGTCGCGGCGGAACGGGGGCTCCCCGGCCAGCATCTCGAACGCGGTGCAGGCGAGTGCGTACAGGTCGGCGCGGCCGTCAACCTGGTTCCCCTCGATCTGCTCGGGCGCCATGTAGTCGAGGGTGCCGAGGAACTGCCCGGTGAGCGTCAGCGGGGCCGACGAGACCCGCTGCTTGCTCAGCCCGAAGTCAGACAGGTAGAGGTGGTCGGGCTGCCCGCTGCCGATCAGCATGTTGCCTGGCTTCACGTCGCGGTGCACCAGGCCGCGGGAGTGCGCCTCGTCCAGGGCGGACGCGGCCTGAGCGATGAGATGGGCGACCCGGGTGGCCGGCAGCGTCTGCTCGGTGTTGAGCAGCGTCCGCACGTCCTGCCCGCTCACGTAGCGCATGGCGATGAACAGCGCGCCGTCGGCCTCGCCGGCGTCGAAGACCGGGACGATGTTCGGGTGGTCGACGGCCGCCGCGGCGCGCATCTCCCTCATGAACCGCTGCCGGTACGCCGCGTCGCTGGCCAGCTCGGGTGCCAGGATCTTCAGCGCCACCGGCCGGTTCAGCCTGCCGTCCGAGGCTCGGTAGACCACGGCCATCCCGCCGCGGCCGATCTGCTCCTCGATCGTGTAGCCAGCGATCTGCGAGCCCGCCGCGAGGCCGCCGGATGCCATGGGTAGCTCGCTCACTGTGTGCCCCGCTCGGTCACTGTGGGTCCCGCTCGCTCAAGAGGCCTCCGCAGAGTCCACAGCCGCCCGTCCGGTGCCCGGCTAGGATCACCGCTGTAGCCGCGGGGACGAAATTAGTATGCGTGCCACGGGATGGCTGTCAACCTGACGGGGAACGGGGTTGAGACATGGACCTGACCGGCGCCGATTGGCGCAAATCCTCGCACGGCAGCGAGGAAGACGGTTCCTGCATCGAGGTCGCGGTCGTTCCCGGCTCCAAAGAGGGGAGCGACTACGTGATCGCCATGCGGAATGGCAAAGATCCCGACGGGCCCACGCTGATCTTCACCCCTGACGAGTGGCGTGCGTTCACCGCCGGCGTGCAGGACGGCGAGTTCGACCTGGCCTGAGCCGGGCAGCGAGTTCGACCTGGCCCGAGCCGGGCGGCCGGTCCGACCTGGCCTGAGCCGGGCGGCGGCTGCGTCAGGGCTGCCGGACCCGCTGCACCAGGTCCGTGATCGCCCGCACGACCAGGTCCGGGTCGTCCTTGTGCATCAGGTGCCCCGCGTTCTCGGCCACGACGTGCACGCTGTTGGCCGACAGCGCGGCGAGTTCCTCCTGCAGCGCCAGCCACGCCGGGTAGAAGATGCTGCGCTCCCGCTGGGCCTGGCTGCCCTGCGGCAGGCTGGGCACCCGCTCGCTGGAGGTGACCACGGCCAGCGGCAGGTCGCCGAGCCCGCCCGCGATCATGGCAGCGTCACGGCAGATCGCATCGAAGGCGAGCAGTTCCTTTGCCTCGGCGCGGCGGCTGCGCGAGGACAGCGCAAGGGCCGCCTGGGCGTCGCGCGGCGGCTCCCGGCTGAGGCTGCGCCTGAGCCGGCGCACGGCGAGCGGCGTGGCGTAGTCCAGCGCCACGGCGGTTGCCGTCCGCACCCGGCGGCTCCGCAGGCCCGGCCTGGGCAGCCGCTCGAACTGCCGCGGGTGGCTGGAGTCGATCAGCGCCAGGCCCGCTATCTCATCGCGGTACAGCCGCGCGTACACCTGCGCCACCAGGCCGCCGAGGGAGTGCCCGGCCAGGACTAACGGCCGCGCGACCCCCGCGGCGTCGAGCAGGCTGTGCAGTTCCCCTGCCATGCCCTCCGCGGTGGGCCAGCCAGGGGCCGGGTCGCTCCAGCCGAGCCCGGGCCGGTCGTACACGGCAGCCGACGTGCAGGAGGCAAGGGCGTCCTGCACGGGCAGCCACTCGGCGGTGAGGCCGCCGAGGGCCGGGATGATGACGACGGAAGGCGTCCCGTCGCCCGCGCACCTGATGTGCAGCCGGTGGCCGCCCACATCGACCAGGCAGCCGGGTGGCGGGTACCGGCGGCGGTCGCGCGCCTCGCCCGCCGCCTGGTACGTGATGTCAGCAGCCGCCAGGACGCCTAAGGCCACGCCGAGCGCACGAATGGGCCGCCCAATCCCCACAGATTAATTCTGCCGGAAAAGCTTGCTATGCGCGTTGCCTGCGCTGCGCCCTTTCCGGCCCCTTCGGTTACGTGAGTGAACAGTTTCCACTGCCATCACTGCTGCAACTCGCTACCCTTTCATCCACCCGTTCACACGGGCCGCTGGCTGCCTGTGACCGCAATCAGGGTGGCAAGCGAGGAGAGGCCGGCCCTTGAGGCCGGCCTCTCCCTGTGCGTTCCTGGCGCTCATGCCTCTCTGCGTCTTGCCAGGGTGCGGGCGCGGCCCGGGGTCATGCCGAGATGAGCTCCAGCATCCCGGCAATGAAGATCTTGGTAGCCGGGGACACCGGGGGCGCCTGCCCGGGGCCGGTCCCGGGTTTCCGGTCATCGCCCCGGCCGTTGCCGCGGCCGTCGTACGGCGTCCCCGCGGTCACCGCGCGCATCGCGGCGAGGTGCGGGGCCAGCAGCGCCGCGAGGCCGCGCGCCGTCTCCGGCGTCATCGGCGGTGAGCCGCCGGCCGGGCCGGCCTCCGCCGGGTCGCGCTCCTGGGGTGCCGTGCATGCGTGATCGCGTCGTGAGGTCAAGAGGAGCCCCCGTGTCCAGGCCAGCTGCGCTGCTGGCGAAATAACTTAACGTTATCAGTTAAACACGCAACGTGCCTGGCTGCAGGCGGATCGGCCGAGCCCGTAACGCCGTGTATTCACATGCGTTCTTTGCACGGCAACGGTCACGCCCAGCCAGACCGGGCGGGGAGCGTCAGTTGCTGGCGGGCGCGTCGTGTGCCTCTCGTACGGCGTCTACGGATGGGCAGCCTTCTTCCTGGTCCTTGCGGCGGGGAATCTCGCGGGTGGCTACTGATATGCCGTCGTGGGCGCATCATGCTGTGCGTCCGGATTGGCTGCTCACATGATGGGTGCCTGGCCGTTGCCGGTGCGCTCGAGGTACGCGTGTGCCCGGATGGCGGACTCGACGGCGTCGGGGTCGTCCGGTGTAATAACAGGCCGGACAAAGTGGCCGACGTCGAGGACCAGCGCCTCCCGTTTGCCCGGCCGGCCGGGGTCCAGGCTGGCCCAGTAGCGCGGGTTCGCGGTGCCCCAGATCCGTCCCCGGCCCCTCGCGGGGCCGAGGTCGACGCGCCGGTATCCGCGGATCGACTGGTAGGGAATCCGTTTGGTGCCCCATGGGAAGTAATAGCCACGGATGCGGATCTCATCAGATGTGCACTCGATCCACCGATCCCTGTACATAAGCACCACATTAGACGCCCTCACCGGCACCCATCCGCACAGTGAGCCCCTGGCACCGCGGCCGCGCGCCGACTGCCCAGATCGAACGCATCCTGGCGATCGGGAAAACGTTGCCGTGGCGGGGTATGTCCTAATCTGAGGGGATCCTGTCCGAACGGACATGGCGGCGGGGATGCGCTGGCCAGCAGCTG
>JASHPR010000782.1 GCA_030038015.1 Streptosporangiaceae bacterium | reverse complement strand
CCGCGGCTCTGCCGCGCGGCGCCGGGCCGGCCGCCGGCGGGCCGGGCGGGCCGCGGCGTAACGTTCAGGATCCTGACCTTCCCGCGGATCCGCGGCCAGGCTCGTACGCGCGGGTCGTGGAGCAGGCACGGGAGCGCTTTGCCCGCGGTGACCTGTTCGAGGTGGTGCCCAGCCACGTCTTCCACGGGGCCTGCGGCTCGCCTGCCGCGTTCTATGAACGGCTGCGGCGGCGCAACCCGGCGCCGTACGAGTTCTTCCTCAACCTGGGGGAGGGCGAGTACCTGGTCGGCGCGTCACCGGAGATGTACGTGCGGGTGACCGGCGACCGGGTGGAGACCTGCCCGATCGCGGGCACCATCGCCCGCGGCGCGGACGCGCTGGGCGACGCCGAGAACATCCGGGCCCTGCTCACCTCGCCGAAGGAAGAGTCCGAGCTCACCATGTGCACGGATGTGGACCGCAACGACAAGTCCCGGGTCTGCGTCCCGGGCAGCGTGCGGGTGATCGGCCGGCGGCAGATCGAGCTCTACAGCCGGGTGATCCACACGGTCGACCACGTGGAGGGGCGGCTGCGGCCCGGCTTCGACGCGCTGGACGCGTTCCTCACCCACATGTGGGCGGTGACCGTGACCGGCGCGCCCAAGACCTGGGCCATGCAGTTCATCGAGGACCACGAGGACGGCCCGCGGCGCTGGTACGGCGGCGCGGTCGGGATGATCGGCTTCGACGGCGGCATGAACACCGGGCTCACCCTGCGCACCGCGCACATCTGCGGCGGGGTCGCCGCGATCCGGGCGGGTGCCACGCTGCTGTTCGAGTCCGACCCCGCGGCCGAGGAGCGCGAGACCCAGCTGAAGGCGCGCGCCCTGCTGGAGACGCTGGCCGAGCCGCAGGAGCCCGCCGCCGGGGCGGCCGGCGGGGCCGGGCAGCAGCCCGGGGCCGGGATGCGGGTGCTGCTCGTCGACCACCAGGACTCGTTCGTGCACACGCTGGCCGGCTACTTCCGCGAGGCGGGCGCCGAGGTGACCACCCTGCGCGCCGGGTTCGACCCCGCGCTGCTCGGGCGGTACGCACCCGACCTGGTGGTGCTGTCGCCCGGCCCGGGGCGGCCGTCGGACTTCGGCTGCGACAAGCTGCTGTCGGCGCTGGACGAGCGGGGGATCGCCGCGTTCGGGGTGTGCCTGGGCCTGCAGGCGATGGTGGAGCACGCCGGGGGACGGCTCGGCCTGCTGGCCTCGCCGGCGCACGGCAAGCCCGGCTGCGTGCGGGTGCCCGGCGGCCCGGCGGCGTCCGGTCTGCTCGCCGGGCTCCCCGCCGAGTTCACCGCCGGCCGGTACCACTCGCTGCACGCGGTGCCCGATGGCGTGCCCGGCGGGTTCACGGTGACCGCGCTCACCCCGGACGGCGTGGTCATGGCGATCGAGGACGACGCGGCCGGGCGGTGGGGGGTCCAGTTCCACCCCGAGTCGATCCTGACCGCGTCCGGCGGGGCCGGCCACCAGGTGATCGCGAACGTGCTCCGGCTGGCCCGCGCGCGGTCGCGGCGGGCGGCGGGCGCCGCGGCCACCTGACCGCGGGGAGCGCGCTTGTCAGAGCCCCGCAGTAGGGTGCCGAGACATGAGAAGCGTGCAGCCGGAGGTGTTCCTCGTCGCCCGTCCCGAGATCGACTACGGCCAGCTCGCCGTGTACCTGCGCGAGGTCGGCGGCGAGAAGTGGCTGGAGAAGCTGGACCGCGGCGACCTGGACGACGCCCAGAACCTGGTCGAGTTCGCCGGCAAGATCTGCTACCGGGCCTGGGAGCCCGGGCTGAACCCGAACATCGTCCGGGTACGCACCGACCAGGAGAAGTACCTGCAGAACATCCTGTCCCAGGCGCACGGCTCGGTGCTGGAGCACGTCAGCTTCAGCTTCGTGCTGCATAACATCTCGCGAGTCGCCACGCACGAGATCGTAAGGCACCGGCCCGGGGTGGCGATCTCGCAGGAGTCGCTGCGGTTCGTGCGGCTGGCCGACATCCCGTTCTGGTTCCCCGAGTGGGCCCAGGCCGACGCGGAGCTGATGAAGCGGGCCACCGCGCTGCTGGAGCAGATGGAGGAGTTCCAGCGCTGGATGGCCGGGCACTTCGGGCTCGACGAGGAGGGCGTCCCGTTCCACGAGAAGAAGCACAAGACCTCGTTCATGCGCCGGTTCGCGCCGGACGGCGTGGCCACCGGCCTGCTGTGGACGGCGAACATCCGCACGCTGCGGCACACGATCGAGGCGCGCACCGATCCCGGTGCCGAGGAGGAGATCCGGCTGGTGTTCGGCAAGATCGGCGAGCTGGCGCGCGCCGAGGCGCCGGCCCTGTTCGGCGACTACACGGTCACCGACGGCGCGTGGGTCCCCCGGTGGCGCAAGGTGTGACCGGCGGATGCCGCCGGCGGCGGTGAGCCGCACGTGAACGCCGGTGCGGAGCAGGCCCGCGGAGGTCTGGCCGGTGCGGAGCAGGCCCCCGGAGGTCTGGCCGGTGCGGAGCAGGCCCCCGGAGGGATAGGTTTGCCGCATGCCTGGCATTTCCTATCAGGTGGCCGACCGCACCGCGCACGCGTACCTCGCGGTGCCGTCCGCCGGGTCCGCGCCGGGCCCGTGGCACGGCGTGGTGGTGATCCACGAGGCGTTCGGGCTGAGCGACGACATCAGGAGGAAGGCGGACCTGTTCGCCGAGCACGGCTACCTGGCCCTCGCCCCCGATCTCTTCGACGGCAGGCCCTGGCTGCGCTGCGTGCTGGGCGCCGTCCGCCAGGTGCACGCCAGGTCGGGGCCTGCGTTCGGCATCCTGGAGGCGGCGCGCCGGTACCTGGCCACCCGGGACGACTGCACCGGGCGCACCGGCGTCATCGGGTTCTGCCTGGGCGGGGGGTTCGCGCTGCTCTGCGCGCCGACCGGCGGCTACGCGGTGGCCTCGGTGAACTATGGCGAGGTGCCGGAGGACGCGGAGAGCGTGCTCCGGGGTGCCTGCCCGATCGTGGCCAGCTACGGCGGGCGCGACCCGATGGGGACCAAGCACCCGGAGCGGCTGCAGCGCGCCCTCACCGTGCTGGAGATCCCGCACGACGTCCAGGTGTACCCCGGCGTCGGCCACCGCTTCCTGACCGAGCCCTCGGGCGCGGGGGCGGTGCTGGCGCGGTTCGCCCGGATGAACTACGTGGAGTCGGACGCGGCGGACGCGTGGCGGCGCATTTTCGCCTTCTTCGGCGAGCATCTCGGCGGGTGACCGGCGCCGGCGGCAACGTGCCGAACGGGATTGCATCATAAGCAATTGCACAGCGCCCGGCGGGCGTGGGATTGCATCCCAGGAAATTCCGCTGACCGTGGCTCGACGGGATTGCGCGGGAGCCGGGCGGGGCGCCGCGGGAGGGGCGCCCGTGGGATTGCATAGCGCTCATTTGCGCCCGGGGCGAGGACCGCGGGGTTACCGGGCCGGGTCTGGCGGATCGTGGCGGATCTGGCCGGGCTCGACCCGGCCAGCGAGAAGCCCGGCGGTCTTGCTCACCATTTCATCAGGGCCGCTGACAAAGATTTCACGGCCCTCGCAATTCGCGTGCTGCGCGACAACGTGGGGCAGCATTCCCCTGATGCCGTCAAATTCCTGCGGACCGGACACGACCGGAATCACGGTCAGCGGCGGGTAGATCCATTCCAGGACGCGCAGATCGGCGAGGTCGTACAGGTCCTCCTGGGATCGCGCGCCGAAGTAGAGCACGATCTCCCGGCGCCGGCCGGGCCTGCTGGAGTTGATCACTCCCTCGATGATCGCCTTGATGGGGGCCAGGCCGGTGCCGCCGGCGACGCACAGCAGGGCGGCGTCCGCGTCGTCCGACGCTGTCATCTCGCCGCACGCCGGGCCGAGCAGCAGGGTGTCGCCGGGGCGCGTCCCGCGCACCAGCCAGCCGCTCACCATGCCCCCGCACACGCCGCGGACGTGCAGGTCTATCAGGCCATTCTCGCGAGGCGCGTTGGCGATCGAGAAGTTGCGCCAGACCCGGGGCCACCGGGGGACCTGGACGGCCACGTACTGGCCGGGCAGGTAGTGCAGCGGCTGGTCCGGCCGGATCGTCAGCACGGCGAGATCCGGCCGGCGCAGGTCGTGCTGGACCACCTCGCCGATCCACCAGGGCGGCTGCTGCTCCGCGTCCCGCTCGGCGGCGGCGCGCATGGCCGACGCGGCACGGCCGAGCGCCGCGTCCCACGCGGCCTGGGTCCGGCAGGTCCAGGATTCCCCGCTGAAATGGCGGACCGTTTCCGACAGGACGGCCAGGAAGGGCTCGTAATGGCGGTCCTTGACCCCGAACTTCCGGTGGCCGCGGCCCAGCTGGCTCAGATATTCAGTGAGCGAATCCGGGTTATCCACGCTCCACACTATCCGGGCTATCGCGGTGAAGACCCGTTCCATATGCTCATGCATGGCATGCGGGAACATTGATCGCATGTCCGGATACTGCACAAAAAGGCGCGCATAAAAATACTCCAGCACCGCTCCGCCGTTCTGCGCGATCCTTGAGAATGACTCCCTTACCAGCTTAGAATCAATGTCACTGGCATAGGAATCATGCGCGGCCGGCTCGTTTAACTCGGGCTGACGACGTGGCTGAGCGGCGCCGCTGGCAGCGCCAGATGCCTCAATTCGCGCGGAAATCCGCAGATGAGGATCTGTTAAGGAAAAGAGGTGTTCCGCCTGCTGCAGGCGGCGCCGCCCGAAGGGCGTGAGACGCTGCTGACCTGCGAAGCCACCCGGGAACATGTCATCGGGGTAGCTCCCGTCCAGCGCGATCGCCATGGTCTGAGTCTCGCATCCTGACTTGATGCATACAACCTTTTTCGGCCTGCTTGAGGGAGGGAGTACGCAGAGTAGCGGAATGCCGTTCAGCGCCTTCGGGCGATCGTGCCTGGCGGCCCGCGCTGATTTATCGGCAGTCACGCGACTTCGCGTTAAGGGATCCCCGGTCATGTCATGCGTGAATTACCTGGCGGCGTTACCGAACGTGTCCGGCCGTACCGAGGGCGGGCGGCGGGCCGGCGCGGCGGCAGGCAGGGTCCCGCACCAGGCGAACCGCAACGTTCTGCGCGCAACGTGCGCATGAGCTGCCGGTGAGCGGCGCAGCGGCGGGGGCCGGGCAGCTGAGGTGGGTGCCCGGCGGCGGGGGCGGATGCCGGCCTAGATCGGCGAGGTGTACCCCTGGAACCAGTGGACCTGCAGCCAGGCGATGGCCGCGGCCCATGCCCCGGTCACCTCGAGCAGGCCGACGAGCACCAGCATGCCGCCGCCGATGCCGGTGACCAGCCGCCCGTGCCTGCGGGCGAACCCGAACGCGCGCATGCCGCGCTGGAACGCCGCCGCCACGGCCAGGAACGGGATGCCGAGGCCGAGGCAGTAGACGAAGGCGAGGAACGCGCCCCTGGCCGCGGTGCCCGAGGTTTCGGCCAGGGTGAGCACCGCGGTCAGCGTCGGGCCGATGCACGGCGACCAGCCGAGCCCGAACAGCACGCCGAGCAGCGGCGCGCCCGCGAGCCCGGCGCGGGGGCGCAGCGACGGGCGCAGGATGCGCCCGGCGAACGTGAACCGGTCGAGCGCGCCGGCGAACAGCAGCCCGAGCACGATGGTCAGCGCGCCGAGCACCTGCGTCAGGACCTGCTGGTGCGACTTCAGCGCCGTGCCGAGCCCGCCGAACGCCAGCCCGTAGGAGGTGTACAGGGCCGAGAACCCGAGCACGAACAGCGCGGTGCCCGCCACGACCCGGCTGCGGGGCGGTGCCGCCAGCACGCCGGCCTGCGGGCCGCCGGCGCTGGTCCACAGCGTGCGGTCCGCATCATGGCCGAAATAGAGGTGGTGGGTGCCGAAACAAGTATCGATAAGCGACCACTTCCCGGTCGACGGATCGTACATCGAGAGCTGCCGGCCGGAAGCGGTCTGCGGCACAAGCTGCGCGGATTCGAGATCAGAGCCCTTCTTGCAGAACCCCGGATCAGGGTCCTGGCGGATGCGCGCCGTGAACCAGACCCGCCCCTTCTCGTCCATGATCGGGTTAT
>JASHPR010000781.1 GCA_030038015.1 Streptosporangiaceae bacterium | reverse complement strand
GCCGCCCACCGCGGTGCCGGCCACCGCCACGGCCGCGACCCCGGCCCCGTTCGCGGCGATCTCCTCGGGCACGGCCTCATGCCAGGGCTGGCCCGCCTCGATGTAGGTGCCGAGCCCCGCGCCCACGGCCCCAGCCAGCACGTCGACCACGGGGAGGTCCTCGCCGAAGTCCACGAGCCTGCTCAGCAGGCCGTCATCGTCCGTGGCCGCATCGCTCACCTCGGACACGCTCAGCGAGCCGGACGACTTGCCGAGCAGGCCGGAGAGCTTGCCCGGCAAGTCGCCCACCCGGGTGTCGAGCAGCTTGCTGAGCGCGGTCTCGTTGTCCTCGGCCGAAGCGCGGTCGGTCCTGGCCTGGCCCAGCTCGGCGCGCACCTTGGCGGAGTCGTCCAGGATGTTGCCGGGCAGCCGCCCGCCGTCGGCCTTGGCGTCGGCGGCCTCTTTGAGCACGGTCTTCGCCTCGCTCCTCAGCTTCACGATGAGCCCATCGACGGAGCGCCGGTACGCGGACGGCACCGCCCACAGGTCGCTCAGCAGGTCGGCGACGGTGTTGCCGTCGGCGGCGGTCATGCCGGACGGAGGAGGGGCGATCTTCGCGTAAACAGCCATCAGCTGGCTCGCTGCCGTCTGCCTCGCCTGCTGTGCCAGCGCCATCGCCTGCGCGTACACCTTCTGGCAGGCATTGGCCCACGCCTGCTGCTCATTCGGCGGCGGGCCCACGAAGGCCGCGCCAGGCTGGCCGTCCGGGCCGATCTTCACCCCGTGCGCGGCAGCGGTGTCCGCCTCCTGCTCCAGTGCGTTCTCGATCGTGGAGAGCTCAACGGACAGCCAGTTCACGATGGCGCCGGTGCTGGCGATCACCGCGCCGAGCGCCTGGCCGGTCAGCGAGTCCCGTCCCCACGCGTTGGCGAACGCGGCCGCCGCGGGGCCCCTGCCAGCCAGCGTCCCCGACGATCCGGCCGACCTGCTTGTCCAGCGCAGTGGTCACGCCGTTGATCTCAGGCACGTAGCCGTACATCTCACCGGCGAATGCCGACAGGCCGTGGATGTCACCGCCGACCCAGTCACAGGCGAACGGTGCCAGCGCCGGCGGCCTCTGCGCTCCGGCCAATGCCTCCTCCTAGGTCCGCGCTGCGGGCAAGCCCGGGCCCCCCAGGCTGTCGGCGAACGCGCGCAGGCTGTCCTCCTGCCAGCGCCAGGCGGACGGGTGCACCGCCGGATCCAGCACCACCTGCGGCACCCCGTCCCTGGCCATCGCGGCCTGCACCGTCCGCAGCGGCACGCAGGCCCACGGCTGGTAGTGCCCGAGCGCGGCCACCAGCCGCTCTACCGTGGAGAACACCGGCAGCGCCACCGTGCCGTCCGCCAGCGTGCGCGCCTCGCAGGCCACTTCCCTGCTGCCGCCGCTCGGGTGAGGGCGCGCCGGAACAAAGACAAGCTCCGGGAATGGCGGCTGACCAGGCGTCATGACGATGACCCCGCCGTGCCTTCCGGTCGGCCATTCCGCAGCGGCCGTACGCCGCCCTTTGGCTGGCGGCGTCCGCGACGGCACAAAGGTACCGCGCCGCCGCTGCCGGGTATCCGCGCGATGGCACATTTACGGAATTTCCTGTTGCGGCGGGCTGCACCGCCACCATGCGCAGGCCCGCGGCGCGCCGCCGGCCATGATGACGCCAGCGGATCTTCCCGGAGGGAGGTGGTCAGGTTGGCGCCGGTTCCCCGGAGGGCCTGGCCGCGCGGCTGGCCGGTGCTGCAGGGGATCCTGCCCGTCCGGCGGTCCGAGATCGCCGGCGAGGTCCTGGCCGGCCTCACGCTGGCCGCTCTCGCCATCCCCGAGGTGCTCGGCTTCGCGAGGATCGCCGGGATGCCGGTGGTGACCGGCCTGTACACGCTGCTCCTGCCGATGGCCGTCTTCGCGGTCCTGGGCTCGTCACGCCATCTCGTCGTGGCCGCCGACTCCGCCACCGCCGCCATCCTGGCTGCCGCCCTCATCAGGCTGGCGGTTCCCGGCTCGCCCAAATACGTGCAGCTCGCCGGGCTGGCCGCGCTGCTGACCGGCGGCCTGCTGCTGCTGGCGCGCGTGTCGGGGCTCGGGTTCCTGGCCGATTTCCTGTCCCGCACCATCCTGCTGGGCTTCCTGACCGGCGTCGGCATCCAGGTGGCCGTGGACCAGCTGCCGGGCATGCTCGGCATCACCGCGCCCGGCACCCGCACCCTGTCCAGGCTGGCGCACGTTGTGGCCGCCCTGGGCCGGGCCAGTCCGGCCACCGTGGCCGTGTCGGCCGGGGCCATCGCGGTCATGCTGGCTGCCCGTCTGGCCGCCCGCCGCATCCCCGGGGCGCTGATAGCGGTCATCGCCGCGACCGCCGTGAGCCGCGTGGCCGACCTGGCGGCGCACGGCGTGGCCACGGTGGGCCCGGTACCGCGCGGCCTGCCGCCCCTGACCCTGCCCGCCCTGGGCCTGCACCAGGCGGCGGCGCTGCTCGGCAGCGCGGTCTCGATGTTCGTGGTCATCCTCGCGCAGAGCGCGGTGACCGCACGCACCTATGCCGCCAAGCACGGCGAGGCCTTCGGCGAGAACGCCGACCTGATCGGCGTGGGCGCGGCCAACGTGGCCGCGGCGTTCTCGGGGACCTTCGTGGTCAACGGGAGCCCCACCAAGACCCACATGGCCGACGCTGCCGGCGGGCGCAGCCAGCTGACCCAGCTCACGACCGGCGCGGTGGTGGTGGTCGTGCTGCTGCTGCTGACCGGGTTCCTCACCGACCTGCCGATCGCGGCCCTCGCCGCGGTCGTCTTCCTGATCGGCATCGAGCTTGTGGACGTGCGCGGGATGCGGCGCCTGCTGGCCGTGCGCCAGGGCGAGTTTGTCGTGGCCGCGGCGACCGCGGCCGCGGTCGTGGTCCTCGGCGTGCAGGACGGCATCATCGTGGCCGTCGCCGCCTCCATCGTCGATCACCTGCGGCACAGCTACCGCCCGCTGAACAGCGTGCTGGTCAAGTCGCCGATGGGGCACTGGGCGCCGGTGCCCGTGGCGCCCGGAGAGCGGACCGAGCCGGGGCTGGTGGTGTACCGGTTCGGCACCAGCCTGTACTACGCGAACGCCTTCCGGCTGGTCACCGATCTCACGACGCTGGCCCGGGATGGGGGGGCGCTGCGGTGGATCGTCCTGGACTGTGCCGCAATCGGTGACGTGGACTACTCCGCAGCCTCCGTCCTCGCGCAGCTCATCGGCCAGCTGCACGACCAGGGCATCTTCTTTGCCGTCGCCAGCCTGCTCCCCCCCGTGCGCCGGCAGCTCGAGCGCTACGGCATCAGGGGCCACGCCGGGCCGGACGCCCACTACGGCACCGCGGGCGAGGCGCTCGAGGCGTACCGCGCCGCCGAGGGCGGCGACGGCCTGGCTGGGCAGGCCACCCCCGCCGGCCCCGTGTAGGCCTCCGGGACGCAGGCCTGCCGGTGTCCGGCCTGCACGGCAGCGCCCCTTTGCCTGGGGCTTCGGAGCGGACCTGCGGCGTGCCAGGCCCGTGAGGTGATTCACAAAGGTACGAAGTCGTCCTGCAGCAATCGGCGAGCAGGCGCATTACGGGCGGCCCCGCCTAGTGCCCGGCTGCCAGCTGCCGGTGTCCGCGATCGGCAGCGCGGCCAGCCGGGCGGCCTCGTCCGCGGGCACCCCGAGCAGGCGCAGGATGGCCTCGGCAAGCTCGTCGACGACCTGCTCGTTCATCCGCTCCGGGTGGTCCTGGCAGAGCTTCAGCAGCCCGAGCAGGCCGCCGGCGACCGCGCTGAGGGCGACGTC
>JASHPR010000780.1 GCA_030038015.1 Streptosporangiaceae bacterium | reverse complement strand
ACGATCCCCGGCGTGACCGGCGTGGTCACGATCGACGGCGGCCGGCTGTTCTTCCCCGATGAACGCGCCGCCGAGTTCGTGCCCCACCTGGAGCGGCACTGGGCCGCGGCCACCGCGCGCGCCTAGCCGCCCCGATAGCAACCGGGCCTAAAATCATGGTTTGTGACGGCGCCGCACGCAGCACGCGCGCTCCGCCGCCTGAGCCCCGGGCTGGTCGTGCTGGCCTTCGTCGCGCTGCTGCTGGCGGTGCCGAAACCCGCCCGCCCGCTGGCCCCGGCCCCGGTGCTGTCCGGCATCGAGCAGGCGGGCAAGGTCAGCCTGGCCCGCGACTGCGGGTACAGCGCGCCGCTTCCCGGCGGCCCCGGCCGGAGCCTCTGGCTGTTCTGCGACACGCCGGTCTATGCCAGGAAGGCGGGCGGCTGGGCGCTGCAGCGGTTCATCGCGGGTTCCACGGCGGCCGTCGGCCCGGTCAGCCCGGGCGCCGCTCCAGGCGTCCTCACCGAGGTCGCCACGCCCGGGGCGCCGAGGGCGCGGGGCCGGGCAACCGCGGCCGTGACGGGCTCGCCGGCGCCGTTCCTTGCCGCGCCAGCGGGCCTGGTCATGCCGGGCGGCCTGCCCTGCGGCTCCGGCGGCAGCTACGCCGCGTCGTGGGTCAGCGGCGTCACCCGGGTGCCGGGCGCGCCGGACCTGCTGGTCACGTTCAACAACTACTGCGTGCTCGGCGGGGCCGGCGGCTTCCTGCATGAGGGATTCGGCCTGGCCGAGTACGACCCGGCCACGGGGACGCTGAGCGACGACGTGACGGTCTTCGCCGGGCAGGACGACGGCCCGGCCATGCGGCTCGGATCGCCGGTCTTCTCCGGGCGCTACCTGTATCTGTACGGGCCCGCCTGCACCGCGCCGAAGGCTGGCCGGTGCGCGGGCACCGTGTTTGTGGCGCGGGTGCCGGCCAGCCCGGCGGCGTGGACCCACCCGCCCGGCTACCGGTGGCGGGCCACGTCAGGCGCGTGGACCCCGGATGCCGCGCTGGCTGGCCCGATGATCGCCGGGCCCAAACCGTCCGGGGTGAGCGTGGCCGGCTACCCGGGCGCCGGGCGCCGGTTCGTCCTTGTCGAGCAGGACGGCATCGGCAACGCCTTCACCGTCTACGGATCGGCGGCACCGGGCGGCACCTGGAAACCGGTCATGTCAGGGCACGTGCGGTGCCGGGCCGGCGCCGGCTACGCCAACTTCTGCCGGGCGTTCATCGGGCACCCCGAGCTCAGCACGCCGGGCGAGCTGGTCCTGTCCTACTTCGACCCCGCCGCCGGCGCGTACGGTCACGTCATGGTCGCCGGTTTCCGCTGGTGACCGAGCGCGGCCGGGACCGCAGGATCGCATGAGCGGCGAACCGGGAAGCGAGGATGCACGCGGTTGCCACCCCCACCGCTCCGGTCAGCACGGCGGCGGGCGCTACTGCCGCGGCGATCAGCCCGAGAATGATGCAGCCATAGACCAGCCCAAGGGCGCAGGTCACCTTGCGGGTGCGGAAGAGCGGCCGGGTCTCACGCGGCATCCGCCACACCTGCGTGGCGCCGTACCCGGCGCTGACCGCGACGATCGCGGCGAACCGCGCCACAACCAGCAGCCGCTTCATGTGCGTTCCCAGCATCGGGTACAGGAGCGCAAGGCTCCCCGGATCCCGCTGCAGGATCACGCCTACCTGCCGGACCCCCCCTCGCGCAATCCCGCATCGAACAGCATCGTGGCGAGGTGAACGCGCAACGGCACGTCGTCGGGCATCGCCTCGACCGCCTTGCGCATGCTCTCGAGCAGGGATCGCTCAGCTTCCATCGCTTATCCGGCGAGATCATGACGCGGGTGGGTTCATGGACTATAACCCGGCCTGGGTGCGCGGTCCCTGATGACCAGCAAGACGATGAGCAGCGCGAGCACGTCGAAGACGGCCGCCAGGGTGAAGGCGCTGGCCATGGCGTGCACCACGGCCTGGTGCTGCCCCGCCGCGGAGGTGAGCCCAGAGTTCCTGATCGCCGTGGCGTACGCGGTCACCAGGATCGCAAGCCCGAGCGAGCCGCCCACCTGCTGGGTCACGTTCACCATGCTGGAGGCGGCCCCCGAGTGCTGCGGGCGCACGCCGGCCAGCGAGGCCATGGTGAGCGGGACGAAGGCCAGCCCCATCCCGCCGCCGAGCAGCAGCATCGGGCCCAGGACCCCGGACAGGTAGCCGGAGCCGGGCGAGATCCTGGACAGCCAGGCCATGCCGGCCGCAGCGGGAACCAGGCCGGCCACCATCAGCGGCTTGGCGCCGATCCGGCCGAGCAGGCGCGGCGAGAACCGCGACACGGCGAACAGGGCGGCGGTCATCGGCAGGAACGAGATCCCGGCCCGCAGCGGGCTGAACCCCAGCTCGTCCTGGACGAACTGGGTGAGGAAGTAGAACATCCCGAACATGCCCGCCACGAGCAGCAGCCTCGTCACGTACGAGCCGGCGCGGCCGCGGTCGGCGAACAGCCCCAGCGGGGTGATCGGCTGCCTGGCCCGCGACTCGTTGGCGCAGAACGCCGCGAGCAGCACGGCGGCGGCCGCGAACGCGCCGATGGCCAGGCGGTTGCTCCAGCCGTGCGAGGCGGCCTGGATGAAGCCGTACACCAGGGAGACCATCCCGGCGGTCGAGGTGAGCGCGCCCGCCAGGTCGAACCGGCCCGGCTGGCGCTGCGACTCCGGCAGCAGCTGCGGTGCGGCGGCCGCGACGGCGATCCCGATCGGCACGTTGATGAACAGCACCCAGCGCCAGGACACCCACTCGGTGATCACTCCGCCGAGCACCAGGCCCAGCGACCCGCCGCCCATGGCCACCGCCGTGTAGATGCTGAGCGCGCGGGTCCGCTCCCTGCCCTCGGGGAAGCTGGCCGCGATCAGCGCCAGCACCGCCGGGGAGGCGATCGCCCCGCCGGCGCCCTGCACGGCGCGCGCGGCCAGCAGCCACGCCGCCGACGTGGCCAGGCCGCCCGCCAGCGAGGCGGCGGTGAACAGCGCGATGCCGGCGATGAACACGCGACGCCTGCCGAGGATGTCACCGGCCCGCCCGCCGAGCAGCAGCAGGCCGCCGAAGGTGAGCGTGTACGCGTTGAGCACCCAGGACAGGCTGGGCTCGGAGAAGTGCAGACCGCGGGCGATGCTGGGCAGGGCGATGTTCACCACGGTCATGTCGAGGATGATCATGAGCTGGGCGCCGAGCACGAGGGCGAGCGCGATTCCCCTGCGGTCGGGGCGGCGTGCCGTGCGCTCCCGCGCGCCGGTCACGACCTGCGCTGTCGGCGAAGGCGACATGAGAGCCTTTCTGATAGAAGCTGGTGAGCGCGTGACGCGGGCGGGAATGTCCGCCGGCGCGGCCCGCGTTGGCTACCATGTAACTGGAGGCAACCTCCGATAACTATACGGAGGCATCCTCCGGTTTGCAACCTGATTTAAGGTGATGGGTGATGATCACGTCAGGGGAGGGCCGATGAACGCGACCGGAGGGCCGGCCACGGTCCAGGCCGGTCCCCCCCGCCCGATGCGCGCCGACGCTCAGCGCAACTACCAGCGCCTGATCGACGCGGCGGTCGCCGTGTTCGCCGAGCACGGCGCGGACGACGCATCGCTCGAGGAGATCGCGCGCCGGGCCGGCGTCGGCATCGGCACGCTCTACCGGCACTTCCCGTCGCGCCAGGCTCTGCTCGAGGCGGTGTACCGCGACCAGGTGGAAGCGGTGCGGGCCCGGGCGGACGAGCTGCTCGGCTACGAGTCGCCCGGGGCGGCGCTCGCGGAGTGGCTGCGGGTGCTGTCGGCGTTCAGCAGCACCAAGCGCAGCCTGACCTCGGCGCTGCTGGAGACGCTGGGCAAGGACTCGGAACTGCTGTCCGCGTGCTCGACGGTCATCTGCGGCGCGGCGGACGAACTGCTCAACCGCGCGAAGGAGGCCGGGGAGGTGCGCCCGGACGCCGATGCCAGGGACCTGATCCGGCTGGTGCACGCGGTGAACATCGCGGCGCAGCACGCGCCGGCCGACCCGGGCCAGCCGGACCGGCTGATCGGGATCATCCTGGACGGCCTGCGGCCCCAGCCGCCAGGCTGACGTCGCCGAAGGCGGGATTCAGCGCCACGCGCCGCCCGTCCCGCCGCACGCCGGCCGGCAGGTCCTCGGCCGGGACGGGCGGCCCGAAGGTCAGGACGGCGGGTATGTGCCCGGCCCAGACCGGCCAGGACACGTCGGACGGCGGCTCGACCGGGGGCCCGCTTCGGGCCTTGACCGAGGCCTCCCCGATCCGCACCTGCCACAGGGCGGTGTCCCGCAGCCCGGCGGGCTCCGGCTTGATGACCTGCTCCCACCGGCCGGGTGCCAGGTGCTCGACCAGGGCCCACATGCCGATCATCACCTCGTCCGGATCGGTGACCTCGTACGCCTCCCCGTGCACGGTGACCGAGCGGTAGTTCGCCGAGTGGTTGCGTGCCGACCGGGCGAGCACCAGCCCGTCGAGCACGGTCGCGGTGACGCAGACCGGGCTGGCGCGGCGCATGTCGCGGAACAGCCCCGCCGACACCGAGCCGTGCAGCACCAGGGTGTCGTCGACCCGGGCGTGCACCATCGGCAGCACCACCGGGCGCCCGTCGCGCACCGTGGCAACGTGGCAGAACGGCGCCGCGTCCAGCACCGCGTACACCGCCGCCGCCTCGTACTGGGCCCGGTCGGGCCTGCGGCGCACCCGGGCGAGCCGCGGCGCCCCGGCGGCCACGCCGCCGTCACGGGCGCCGCCGGGTTCGGGAAGGCCGGTCATCTCGCCGGCGCCTCCGCGTCTGCGCCCGGCACTGGCGCGTCTTTCGCCGGCGCCGCCGCGCCGCGCTGCGCGAGCAGCCCGTCGAGCCGGCGCTGCACCCCTGGCCACTCCGCCGCGGTGACCGAGTAGCGGGCCGAGTCCCGGGGGAGGCCGTCGGTCGCCAGCCGGTGCGCCCGCAGGATGCCCTCGAACCGCGCCCCGATCCGCTCCATCGCCCGGCGCGAGCGCTCGTTGCGTGCGTCGGTGTGCAGACACACCGACGCTGCCTGCCAGACCTCGAACGCGTAGCCCAGCATCAGCCGCTTCATCTCGGTGTTCGCCGCCGTGCGGATCGCCGTGCTGCCCAGCCAGGTGTGCCCGATCTCGCAGACGTCGGGGGCGCCCAGGCCGTGCCGGGGGTGGCCGGGCGGCCACGGCCAGCGCACCAGGTCCCAGAACCTGGTGGAGCCGATGACCTCGCCGTCCGCGATCCGCACCACCGCGAACGGCACCGCCGTGCCGGCCTCCCGCTGGCTGATCGCCGCCTCGACGTACTCCGCTGCCGCCGGCACACCCTGCGGCACCGGGCTCCACCGGTACAGCGACGGGTCGGCGGCCGACGCGCCGGCCAGCCCGGCCGCGTGCCGCCGCTGCAGCGGCTCGAGCCGCACGTGGCGGCCCTGGAGCTCAGGAAGGAACGTGATCACCGTGCTGGCCTCCGTCGCCTGCGCCGGGATGCGCGCCGCCGGCACGTACCGCGGGATGCTCCCGGGATCCGGATGCTTGCCTCAAATTATGTCACAGTACATAATTTCTTTATGCTGACACAATATCGGCCGCAGGGCCGGAACGCCAGCGAGATATCCCGCGACGTCGAGGCCGCGCTGCGGGAAGGCCGGGCCCGGCCGGGGATGGCGCTGCCCCCGGTGCGGGCGCTGGCCGCCGCGCTCGGGCTGAGCCCGGTCACGGTCGCCTCCGCCTACCGCGAGCTGCGGGAGAAGGGGATCGCCCGGGGCAACGGCCGCGCCGGGACCAGGATCACCGGGGCGCCGCCGATCGGGCCCAGGCCGCCGCTGGCAGTGCCGCCCGGGGTGCGCAACCTGGTGGCCGGCAGCCCGGACCCGGCGTTCCTGCCGGGGCTGCCCGCCGTGACCCCGCCGCCCCGGATGTATGGCGATCCCCCGGTGAGCCCGCGGCTCGGCAGGCTCGCCGCCGAGCGGCTGGCGGCGGACGGGATCGACCCCGCCCACCTGGCCGTGGTGGGCGGGGCCCTCGACGGCGTGGAGCGGGTGCTCGGCGCGTGGCTGCGGCCCGGCGACCGGGTCGCCGTCGAGGATCCGGGCTACCCTCCCGTGCTCGACCTGCTGTCCGCCATGGACCTGGCCGCGCTGCCGATGGCGCTGGACGAGCGCGGCGTCACGCCCGCCGCGCTGCGGGGTGCGCTGGCCCGCGGCTGCCAGGCGGTGCTGTTCACCCCCCGGGC
>JASHPR010000779.1 GCA_030038015.1 Streptosporangiaceae bacterium | reverse complement strand
CGCACGCACGCTACCGAACACGCCGCCCCGCACCCAGCCCCGCCGGGAAAAGCCGCCCCGCACCCAGCCCCGCCGGGGAGAGTCGCCGCCCACCCAGCCCCGCCGGGGAGAGCCGCCGCCCACCCAGCTCCGCCGGGAAATGTGGTCTCTTCCGGCTGTTCCCACAGCCGCTGCTGACCACCTTTCCGCCGAACCGTGGCGACCCGAGCGGGGGCGGCCCGAGCCGGGGCGGCCCGAGCCGGGGCGGCCCGAGCGAATGTGGTCACTTCCGGCTGTTCCCACAGCCGCTGCTGACCACCTTTCCGCCGAACCGTGGCGACCCGAGCGGGGGCGGCCCGAACCGGGGCGACCCGAACCGGGGCGACCCGAACCTGGGCGGCCCGAACCGGGGCGGCCCGAACCGGGGCGACCCGAACCGGGGCGGCCCGAACCGGGGCGGCCCGAGCGGAGGCAGGCGTGAAGCTGATGGTCACCGGGGGCAGCGGGTTCCTGGGCGGGTACGTGCTGCGCGAGGCGGCACGCCGCGGGCACCAGGCGGTGGCGCTGGCTCGCAGCCAGGCCGCGGCCGACGCGGTCACCGCGCTCGGCGCGCGCCCGGTCACTGGCGACCTGGACGACGCCCGCTCGCTCATCGGCGCGTTCACGGACGCGGGCTGCGACGTGCTCGTCAGCCTGGCCTCGCTGGGCTTCGGCCACGCGTCGGCGATCATCGGCGCGGCCGAGCGGGCCGGCCTCGAGCGGGCCGTGTTCGTCTCGACGACGGCGGTGACGACGACGCTGCCGGCCAGCTCCAAGCAGGTGCGGCTCGCGGCGGAGCAGTCGATCCGGGAGTCCGCGCTCGACTGGACGATCCTGCGGCCGACGATGATCTACGGCGATGCCGGCGACCGGAACCTCTCCCGGCTGCTCCTGCTGCTGCGCCGGACGCCGGTGCTGCCGGTTCCCAGCGGGAACCGCTTCCAGCAGCCGGTGCACGCGGCCGACGTGGCCGACGCGGTGCTGGCCGCCGCCGAGCGTTCCGCCGCGGCCAGGAACACCTATGACGTGGCCGGGCCCGAGCCGCTGACGTTCACCGAGCTGCTGCGGGCGTCGGCCCGCGCGGTCGCCAGCCGGACCCGGTTCGTCCCGGTGCCGCTGTCCCCCGTGATCGCCGCCGCCCGCGGCTACGAGCTGCTGAGCAGGCACCCGAAGATCCGGGCGGAGCAGGTGCGGCGGCTGGCCGAGGACAAGGCCTTCGCGATCGACGACGCGATCCGCGACCTGGGCTACGCTCCCCGCTCGTTCGCCGAGGGCATCCGCGCCGAAGCCCGCGCGATGGGGCTGGCGGCGTGAACGGCCAGGAGCTGGCTTTGCTCGGCCGCACGGCGGTGCACCTGCAGCCGTCCCAGCTCGCGCACCGGGCGCGGCTGCGCACGCAGCAAGCCGCGCTGCGCCGCTGGCCGCGGCTCGGCCAGGCGCTGCTGATCAGCGCGGCCCCGGCCGCCGCGGGCGGCTGGCCGATCTCCTTCACCCCGCTCGACGCCCTGGCGCCGCAGCGCTGGCCCGGCCTCGCCGAGCTCGCCGCGGGCCGGATCAGGCTGCTCGGGATGGCCAGGCGCCTCGGCGACCCGCCGTGGTGGCGGCACGCCGACGCGCCGCAGCTGTGGCGGTACCACCTGCACTACTGGGACTGGGCCTGGGGCCTGGCCGCCGACCCCGACCGCGGCGCCGCGCGGCGGGTCTTCGCCCGGCTGTGGCGGTCCTGGCAGGCATCGTGCGGCTTCGGGCAGGGCGACGCGTGGCTGCCCTACCCCACCGCGCTGCGGGCCTGGTCGTGGTGCGGGCTGCACCGGGACCTGGTCGCCGGCAGCGACCTGGAGCCAGCCTTCCTCCGCGAGGTCGCCGCGCACGCCGCCTTCCTGCGCCGCAGCCTCGAAGCCGACGTCGGCGGCAACCACCTGATCAAGGACCTCAAGGCGCTGGCCGGGCTGGGCGTCTTCCTCCGCGACGAGCGGCTGCTCAGCCGTTCCCTGCGCCAGCTCACCGACCAGCTCGCCGTTCAGGTGCTGCCGGACGGAGGACACTATGAACGGGCACCGGCCTACCACTGCCAGGTGCTCGGCGATCTCATCGACGTGGCCGCCCTGCTCGCCGCGGCCGGGCGGGCGCCCGTGCCCGAGCTGACGCTGGCCATCGCCCGGATGCGCGGCTGGCTCGGCTCGGTGCTCACGCCCGACGGATCGGTGCCGCTGCTGAACGACGGCTACCCAGTACCCGGCGCGGTGCTCACCGCGCTCCGCCCGGACCCGGTGCCGGGCGGGGCGGTGGTGACGCTGCCCGACACCGGGCTGATCCACGCCGCCGTCGGCGGCTGGCACCTGATCGCCGACGTCGGGGCGCCGTGCCCGGACGAGCTGCCCGCGCACGCGCACGCCGACACGCTCGGCTGCCTGCTGCACGTCGGCGGCGCGCCGCTGCTGGTCGACACCGGCACGTCCACGTACACGGCGGGCCAGGTGCGCAGCTACGAGCGGTCCACCGCGGCGCACAACACCGCGGAGATCGATGGCGCGGACTCCACTGAGGTGTGGGGCGCGTTCCGGGCGGGGCGCCGCGCCCGGGTGCACAGCCCGGCCGCCAGCGGCGGCGCCAGGCGTGTGATCGCCGAGGCCGCGCATGACGGGTACCGGCGGCTGCCCGGCCGCCCGGTGCACCGCCGCCGCTGGACGCTGACCAGCGCCGGACTTCAGGTGAATGAC
>JASHPR010000778.1 GCA_030038015.1 Streptosporangiaceae bacterium | reverse complement strand
CGCCGCAGCCCCGGCCACGGCCGGCGCGGGCAGCGCGGCCGCCACGGCGGCACGCGGCGTCACGTTCACGGTGAAAATGTCGTTGAGCGGCTGCGCGTAGAGATCGTTCCTGGTGAGGGTCCCCAGCCCGGGCGCCGCCTCGATGGCCCGGAGCAGGCTGTAGCGGGTGTAGCGGACCGGCGACTCACCGCCCTGGCGCACGCCGCGCGACCCCAGCACGACCGTGGCCACGCGCTGGGCCGGCTGCTGGTAGTCCTGGCCGTCCTCGTCGAAGGTGATGATCGCCAGCGGCCGCTGCCTGGTCCAGGCGGGCGAGCGCATGATGAGCCCGAGCTCGGCCCTGAGGAAGTCGTCGCCGGCCACCGCGCGGTCATACCCGGTCTGCGGCGCGTCCGGGCCGTTGTCGTCGGTGAGCGAGGTCGCAAGCGTGAGCACCGCCGCGGCCAGAATGCTGGCGGCGCGCCGCGCCATCCGCCGCGCCATCACGGTGCCCTTCCCCTGACGCGGTCCGCGCCGCAACGACCAGGCCTTCAGGGGCTCCCACCTGCTGTCTGACCGTTCAGTCAGAACGGTACCGGCCTGCACACGCAAGCGTCTAGCGCGGGCCCGCGGGCCGGACGGCGAAAACCTGACCGTCATTCCGGGGAATGGCCGCTGAACAATGCCCGCGCCGGATGCCGGGCCCGGCCGCTGGCCGGCCGCGCCTGCCGCTAGCCTGCTCCCGTCAGCACCGCCGAGCCGCCGGAGGGACGCGATGCCGCCGATCGCCGTGGAGCGCTGGTATGCCGAGATCGAGGCAAGCACCGGGACCCTTGCCGGGCTGGTGCACGGTGCCGACCTGACCAGGCAGGTGCCGACCTGCCCGGACTGGACGCTGCGGCAGCTCGCCACCCACGTGGGCCGGGCGCACCGCTGGGCGGCCGAGATCGTGAGCACCCGGTCGGCGGAGTTCATCCCGTTCCGCCAGGTGCCCGACGGCAGGATCCCCGACGACCCCGCGCTGCACGCGCCGTGGCTGCGGGCGGGGGCCGCCCGGCTCATCGGGGCCGTGCGGGAGGCGGGCAGCGACCCGGTGTGGACGTTCACCGGGCTGCGGCCGGCCACCTTCTGGGCGCGCCGGATGGCGCACGAGACCGCGGTGCACCGGGCCGACGCCGAGATCACCGCCGGCCGCCGGCCCGAGCTCGACCCGGACCTGGCCGCCGACGCGATCGACGAGTGGCTCGGCTTCCTGTCCGGGGTCACCGATCCCGGGCAGCAGGCGGACGCGCTGCCCGACGGCGCGGTGCTGCACGTCCACGCGACCGACGAGGGCGTGGACGGCGAGTGGCTGGTGCGCCGCGAGGGCTCCGCCCTGACCGTGGAGCACGGTCACGGCAAGGGCGACGTCGCGCTGCGCGGCCCGGCCGGGCGGCTGCTGCTCGTGCTGGTCCGGCGGGTGCCGCCGGACGGCCCCGAGGTGACGGTGCTCGGCGACCCGGCGCTGCTCACCGGCTGGCTGGCCGCCACCCCGTTCTGACCGGCCGCGGGCAGCTCACAGCCAGCCGGCCCTGGCGCCTTCGGCCGGCTCGGCGCCGGGCGGCACGGCGAGCTCGCCGTCCCGTACCTTCCGCAGCAGGCGGCCGACCGCGTCCATGATTTCCGGCAGGCAGTCGCGGAGGGCCTTGGCGTCCGCGGCCGTCGCCTCGTCGGTGGGGATGCCCGCCCGCTCGAGCAGCCCGTCCAGATCGGCCAGCTGCTCTCCCACCCACTGCACCGGGCTGGCCGTCAGGCCGGTGTCGAACACGCGCCTCCCCGGCTCCCAGCCCCGGAAGGCCGGGTGGTGGTGCGCCCGGTTCAGGCTGCCCGGCGGCCCGTCCACGGCCTCGAGCAGGTCGGCCCGCCAGACCGGCTGGCCCACCTCGATCGGCTGCGCCGAGTAGATGGACCCGCGCAGCGCGCCGCGCTCGAGCAGCCGGACCTCGAGGCGGACGCCGCGCTCGGCTCCCTCCTGCCCGGGCTGCGGGTCCGGATTGACGAAGTACAGGTCGCCGGCAAGCACGCCGACCCGCCCGAACCCGAACGCGTAGAGCATGACCCCTCCCGCTATGTCCTCAGATCGCCCGTCCCGTTTCGACCATCCTGCTACCGCGGGCCGGGCCGGTCCACGGGCCGAAGGCCGGCCCGCAGCGGCTGCTCGGCCACGCGGGCGGACCGGTCCGCCGGGCGGGCGGACGCGAACGTGGCCACGGCGAGCAGCAGGGTCCCGCCCGCGGTCGGCTGCGAGGATGCGGTCGCCCAGTCGATCACGCCCCGGGCTTAGGCAATCATTAGTGAGGTACTCTGGGGGCGGTCACGCACTGCTAGAGTATTAAACGCCTAATAACGGCTAATGTCTCTTTCTCGGAAATCTTCCGCTGAAATTCGCGCGAGGTCTTATTTTGCAAAGCGTGCTGCGGCAGTTCGTGGTCAACTGCGAGGACGGCGCCGAGCCGGAGCGGGTGCTTGAGCTGCCCGGGTCGCCGTTCACCGTGGAGGAGGCGGCCCGGCCGGTGTCGCTGCGCCGGCTGTGGCTCGACACCTTCGACTGGCGGCTCTACCACTCCGGTCTCACCCTGGAGCAGATCAGCAGCCGCGGCACGACCGACCTGGTGCTGACCGGCCGGGACGGCACGGTCATCGCCGCCGATCACCTGGCGCCACCGCGGCGCCGTGGCGGGCGCGCACCGGGCGAGGGCGGGCAGGCGCCGGGCGCACCCGGGGAAGACGGGCGGGTGACATGGCCGGGGAAGCTGGAGGTTCTGCCCCTGGGGCCGCTGCGGGACCACCTCGCCCCGGTCGTCGGCATCCGCGCGCTCCTGCCGGTGGCACGCGCGGTCAGCTCGGTGCGCGAGAACCGGGTGCTCAACGCCGATGACAAGACGATCGCCCGGGTCGCCGTGGACCGCATGTCCGTCACCTACCCGGCGGCCGGGGCCCTGCCGCCGCGCCTTGCCGTGACCGCGCTGCGCGGCTACCAGCCGCAGGCGCTGCGGCTGGCGGAGCTGCTGACCGCGGTGCCGGGGGTCAGCGAGGGCAGCCAGTCGGCGCTCGAGGCGGCGCTGGCCGCGGCCGGCCGGCGGCCGGGCGACTACTCCAGCAAGATCAACGTCCGGCTGACGCCGCGGATGCCGGCCTCGGCCGCGATGTCCGCGCTGATGACCACGCTGCTGGACACGCTCGAGGCCAACGTGAACGGCACGATCCGCGACCTGGACACCGAGTTCCTGCACGACCTGCGGATCGCGGTGCGGCGCACCCGGTCCGCGCTGAAGCTCGCGGGCGATGCCCTGCCCGACGGGATGGCGCAGCGGTTCGGCCCGGAGTTCAAGTGGCTGGGCGACCTCACCACCCCGACCAGGGACCTGGACGTCTACCTGCTCGGCTACTCCGGCATGGCGGCGGGCCTGATCGCCGCCACCCCCGATGAGCTCGAGCCGTTCCACGACCACCTGCAGCGCAGCAGGACCGCGGCGCAGCGGCTGCTCGCCCGGGGCCTGCGCTCTGCCCGCTTCTCCCGGCTCACCAAGGAATGGCGCCAGGCGCTGACGGCCGCGGCGGCCGCGCGGACCCGGCCGAGCGTCGCGCGGCTGGCCGCCAGCCGGATATCGCGTGCGCACCGCCGCGTGATCAGGGACGGCAGCGCCATCACCGCCGCCTCGCCGCCGACCAGCCTGCACGAGCTGCGCAAGCGCTGCAAGGAACTGCGCTACCTGCTGGAGCTGTTCGGGTCGCTGTACGACCCTGGCGAGCTGTGGCGAGCGGTTCGCGACCTGAAGGCGCTGCAGGACTGCCTGGGCGAGTTCCAGGACATGCAGGTGCAGCACGAGGAGCTGCGGGCGTTCGCCGCGCAGATGCTGGCCGAGCGCTCCGCGCCCGCCGGCACCCTGCTCGCCATGGGCGAGATCGCCGCGGGGCTGGCCACCCGGCAGCGGCGGGCGCGCAGCGATTTCGCCGGGCGGTTCCGCGACTTCGCCAGCCCGGCCAGCCAGGGCAGGTTCCACTCCCTGATCGGGATCGCCGCCGCATGAAGACGTTCGCCACCTACAACATCAAGGGCGGCGTGGGCAAGACGGCGACCGCCGTCAACCTCAGCTACCTGGCGGCGCGCGACGGGTACCGGGTCCTGCTGTGGGATCTCGACCCGCAGGGCGCGGCCAGCTTCCTGTTCCGGATCCGGCCCAGGGTCAAGGGCGGCGGCAAGGCGCTGATCCGGGGCACCCGGCCGCTCGACGACGCGATCAAGGCGACCGACTTCGACAACCTGGACCTGCTGCCCGCCGACTTCACCTACCGCAACCTAGACCTGGTCCTCGACGCGGCCAAGAAGCCGGCCCGCCGGCTCGGCAGCCTGCTGGCGCCGCTGAGCACCGAGTATGACGTGATCTTCCTGGACTGCCCGCCCGGCATCTCGCTGCTGTCCGAGAGCGTGCTGCACGCCGCCGACACGCTGCTGGTCCCGCTGATCCCGACCACGCTGTCGGTGCGCACCCTGGACCAGCTGACCGAGTTCATCAGCGGTCTCGACGAGAGCAGGCCGACGATCCTGGCGTTCTTCTCCATGATCGACCGGCGCAAGCGGCTGCACCGGGAGATCTCCCAGCAGCTGCCCGCGCAGCGCGACGACGTCGCCGCCGCCGCGATACCCTCCCTGACGCTGATCGAGCAGATGTCGGTGCGGCGCACCCCGGTCGCCGCGTTCGCGCCGCGCAGCGCGGCCGCGCGCCGCTACGAGGAGCTGTGGCAGGAGGCGCGTGAGCGCGGCAAGCTGCCGCCGCCGCCCCCGGGCACCTGGTGAGCCGCCGGGCTCCTGCCGGGGGCCGCGCGGCCGGGGCGGGGAAGGCTACCCGGCCCCGGCCCAGCTGAGCGGCAGCCTGTCGATGCCGTAAATGCCCTCGACCCCGCCGAGGACGGCCGGCCCGGCGGGGGCGAGCCCCGGCATCCGCGGTGCCAGGAACGCCAGCGCCTCCTCCAGTTCGGCGCGGGCGAGGTTGGCGCCCAGGCAGTAGTGCGTGCCCGCGCCGAACGTCAGCAGCCGCCCGTCGCGATCCGCGGCGATGTCGAAGTCCTCGCCGCCGTCGGCCTCGCGGTTGGCACGCTCCGCGCAGATCGCCACGATCGTGCCGGCCGGGAACGTGACGCCGCGGTACTCCAGCTGCCCGGTGCAGATCCGCGCGGTGAACGGCGTGATCGGCTCGACCCTGAGCACCTCCGCCACGGCACGGGGGGTGAGCTGCGGCTTGTCCCGCAGCAGCTGCCACTGCTCCGGGTGCGCGGCGAACAGCCGCAGCGCGTGGGAGAGCTGGGCCTGGGTGGTGTCGACCCCGCCCGCGATCACGTTGATCACCAGGTTGACGCACTCGTCGTGGGACAGCCGGTCCCCGCGGTCCTCCGCCCCCAGCAGCGCGGTGATCAGGTCGTCCCCCGGCTCTGCCCGCCGCTGCCGCAGCAGCTTCTCGACGTAATCCTGGACCTCAACGACCGCGCGCTCGATCTCGGCGGTGCCGCCGGCCAGCGCCTTGATGTCGAACTGCCGCTGCACCAGGCTGGACCATTCGTGCAGCCGCGGCGCGTCCTGGTCGGGGGCGCCGAGAACGGCGGCGATGGTCAGCGACGGGTACGGCTTGGCCAGGGCGGCGACGAACTCGCACGAGGTGGCCGGGGCGATCTGGCCCCACAGCTGGCCCAGGAACTCGCGCATGGCGGGCCGCCACCTGTCCGCGGCTCGGGGCGTGAACGCCGGCCCGACCAGCGACCGCAGCCGCCGGTGCCGGTCACCCTGCTGGTTGAGGATGTTGGCGTCGATGTGCTCGCGCAGCGGGCCGCTGGTGACCCCGAACAGGTCCGCGATCTCGCGGCCGGGGAACGCCGCCTGGCGGGAGCGGAGGAAGAACTCGCCGGCCTCGCGGTCGAGCACGATGAACGCCAGCGGCGAGCTGGCCAGCCATCCCCCGTCTGCGCGCAGCCCGGCGAGCAGGCGGTGGTAGCTGTCGCCGGCCATCTCGTCGGAGTCGAGGTCGATGGCCGGCAGGTCAAGCTCGGTTACCAGAGTCATGGGCAGTCCGTTCGGTCGTCGCTCAGTCCAGCTCGCGGATGAAGCCGATCATGGCCTCGGTGACGTCCTCGGGCCGTTCCTGCTGCACCCAGTGGCCGCAGCCGCTGAGCAGCACCGGCTCGCGGAGCTGCGGCGCGTAGTCGCGCAGCCGCGGCAGGACGTCGCGCGCGCCGGGCAGCACCAGGTCGCGGTCGCCCGCGACGTACAGCGCGGGCACGGTCACCGGAGCGTGGTGCCAGGCGGCGGTCAGCTCCCAGTTGCGGTCCAGGTTCCGGTACCAGTTGAGCGGCCCGGTGAAGCCGGCGCCGGAGAACTCGGCCACGTACGCCGCTATGTCATCGCTGGCCAGCCATCCCGGCAGGGCCGAGCCGGCCGGGGGCCCGGCGCAGATGTCGAGGAAGCCGCCGCCCGGCGGGACGACCGGCACCGCCGCCGGCGCGTCGCCGGAGGCGCCGTAGAGCAGCCGGGTGAAGGTCTGCCACGGGTCCCGGGCGAGCTCCGCGTCGGCGACGCCGGGCTCCTGGAAATAGATCATGTAAAAGCCCTCCCCGGCGGCCGAGCGCAGCGCGGCCAGCGGGGGCCGGCTGCCGCGCGGCCGGTACGGCACGCTCAGCCCGATCACTCCCCGTACCCGGTCCGGCCGCAGCAGCGCCGTGTGCCAGGCCACCGGCGCCCCCCAGTCGTGCCCCGCGACCACGGCCCGCTGCTCGCCGAGCGCATCGAGCAGCGCGACGACGTCGCCGGTCAGGTGCAGGATCGTGTACCCGTCGGCGCCGGCCGGGCCGCCGGTCCTGCAGTAGCCGCGCTGGTCGGACGCCACCGCGTGATACCCGGCCGCGGCCAGCGCGGTGAGCTGGTGCCGCCAGGAGTACCAGCACTCGGGGAAGCCGTGCAGCAGCAGCACCAGGGGCCCGGTCCCCGCCTCGGCGATGTGCATGCGCAGGCCGCGGGCGTCCACGAACCGGTGGCTCACCCCGGGCAGGTCGTCGTGCCGCATGCTGGGAGGATAACGGCGGCCCAAATCCGCCGGGAACCCCGCCGCCTCAGGCCGGCGGCGCAGCGTAGCGCGTCTTTATGGCGGATTGCAGGTACATGGGACGTCGGCACGGTCCATGCTGTATCCAGGGATATTCATCTGCCTGAGGGGGAATGAGTGGGCCGCAGGCTGATTCGGCTGGAGATCCCGGTCTTCCCGGAGAAGCGGGTGTTCCGGGTCCATGACCCGGCTGTCGACCCGGACGGGCCGGGCGGCCCGGTGGTGCCGGTCAGCACGCTGATCAGCACCAGCCGGGAGCAGATGCTGGTCGCCTGCGCTCAGGAGCACGTCAGCGTGCAGCTCACGGTCGAGGAGTGGGAGGATGCGCCGCCCCCGTTCAGCGACGGCTACGAGGACGAGGCGAAGTGCGTGCTGTACCTCAGGGGAAGGCTGACCGTCAACGACACCGGGCGCGGGGACTCCGCGGTGGAGAGCCTCCGGCTGGCCGGCGGGGTCGGCGACTACGGGGTGCGCGTCTACACCCGCAACCGCGCCGAGGCCGTCCGGCGTTACGCGGCGCTGTTCGAGATGGACGCCGACCCGCTGGGCGACGAGTTCCAGCAGGCGAAGAAGCGGCTCGAGGGCCTGGAGCAGTACCTGCTGCAGCTCTGGCGCGAGTCGTAGCCGCCGCGGCGGTCAGGGCGCGCCGGATGCCCCGGTGTTGTGCGCGGACGGCCGGGCCGGCCCGCTGACGCCGTGCGAGGACGCGGGGCGCGCGGGGCCCTTCGGCTCGAAGCTGCTCCGGAACGGTGTCAGGGCGTAGACCGCGAGGGAGACCGCGGCGATCGCGATCAGTGCCAGGAAGGACAGCACGATCCGGGCGCGCCGGGATCGCAGGATCGCCGTCAGCCCCGGCCGCCCGAAGGTGGTCAGCCTGGATGCCAGCAGCGGATCTTCATCGGCAAGCTTGCGCTCCATCTCGTCGAGGATGCGCTGCTCGTCCATGGACAGAGCCATGGCCACCTCCGCACCACGTCCGGCCCGCCGCCGCCGCCCCGGCCGGTGGCGGGGATCCATCTCTACTATCCCCCGCTTGAGGAACTTTTACCCGCGCTTTGCCGCCGGACAGCAAACTGCGTCTGGCCGGCCGCCGGCGGCCCTGGACACATCAGCGAAACGGGCCGGCCATGATTGAGATGATCGAACAATTATTCTATCCTGAACGCCATGCGATGGGACGCCCTGCGCCTGGACGGCGGCCAAGCGGACGGGCGGCAGGGGCCGGCGGCGGCGCCGGCCCTGTTCGAGCGGGACGCGGTGGCCCGGACGTTCGACACGCCGGGGTTCCGCGGCATGACGTTCTACGAGGTGCACGCGCGGTCCATCATCAACCAGGTCCCCCCGGCCTCCCGGATGGCGTTCCGCTGGACGATAAATCCCTATCGGGGATGTAGCCATTCGTGCTCCTACTGCCTAGGGGGTGGGACGCCGATCCTGATGGCCGACGGGCGCACCAAGCCGCTGGCCCAGGTCCGGCCCGGCGACGCCATCCACGGCACGGTCCGCCGCGGCTCGCACCGGCATTACGTGATCACCGAGGTGCTCGCGCACTGGTCTACGGTCAAGCCGGCCTACATGGTCACGCTGGAGGACGGGACCCGGCTGTTCTGCAGCGGCGATCACCGCTTCCTCAGCAACCGCGGCTGGAAGTACGTCACCGGCACCGAGTGCGGCGGGCCTTTGCAGCGGCCGCACCTGACGGTCAGCGACGAACTGATGGGGGTGGGCGCGTTCGCCGAGCCGCCCAAGCAGTCCGCCGACTACCGGCGCGGCTACCTGTGCGGCATGATCCGCGGCGACGGCTGCATCCAGGATCGGCCCCACCTGCGGCGGAGCGGCGGGACGTGGCAGCAGCATCATTCGTGCAGGCTCGCGCTGGCCGACGCCGATGCACTCAGCAGGGCGCGGAACTACCTCGCCGACGTCGGCGTCGGATGCACCGAGTACCTCTCCGCCGAGGAGCCGGCCACAAGGCGCCGCATGATGGCGATCGCCGCCTACGGGCGGGAACAGGTCCAGTGCATTCAGTGGCTGATCGGCTGGCCGCGGTCGCCCACCGCGGACTGGCGGAAGGGGTTCCTCGCCGGGATCTTCGACGCCGGGGGCAGCTGCAGCCAGGGCGTCTGGCGCATGTCCAACACCGATCCGGAGATCACCGCCTGGACGGTGTCGTCGATGACGTCGCTCGGCTTCGACGTCGTGGTGGAGGACCTCAGCCGCGCGAACGGCATCAAGGCCGTCCGGCTGCGCGGCGGGCTCACGGAGGTGCTCCGGTTCTGCCACACCACCGACCCCGCGATCACCCGGAAGCGGTCCATCGACGGGGTGGCGATCAGGAGCGACGCCAGGCTGCGCGTGTCCTCGATCCAGCCGATGGGCCTGGACCTGGAGATGTTCGACATCACGACCGGGACCGGTGACTTCATCGCCAACGGCGTGGTGAGCCACAACTGCTTCGCCCGCAACACCCACACCTACCTGGACATGGACGCCGGGCATGACTTCAACTCGCGGATCGTGGTCAAGGTCAACGCGCCGGACCTGGCCCGCAGCGAACTGGCGTCGCCCAAGTGGCAGGGCGAGCACGTCGCCATGGGCACCAACGTCGACTGCTACCAGCGCGCCGAGGGCCGGTACCGGCTGATGCCCGGCATCATCGGCGCGCTCCGGGATGCCGCCAACCCGTTCTCGATCCTCACCAAGGGCACGCTGATCCTGCGCGACCTGGACCTGCTGGCGGAGGCGGCGGAGGTCACCGACGTCGGCCTGAACGTCTCCGTCGGCTTTGTCGACAAAGAGCTTTCCCGGTCTGTCGAGCCGGGAACGCCCAGCCCAGAGCGCCGGATGGGAATCTGCGCCGCGTTCACCGGGCGCGGGCTGCGGTGCGGCGTGCTCATGGGCCCGGTGCTGCCGTTCCTCACCGACTCCCCCGCCGAGCTCGAGCGAACCGTGCGGCTGGCCGCCGAGGCCGGGGCCGCTCACGTGACCCCGATCGTGCTGCACCTGCGGCCGGGTGCCCGCGAGTGGTACCTGAAGTGGCTCGGCGAGAACTTCCCCGGCCTCGTGGCCGCCTACCGCGGCCTGTACGGCCGGGGCGCGTACGCGCCCAAGGCCTACCAGCGCCAGATCGCCGGCCAGGTCAGGGATCTCGCCGAGCGGTACGGCGTCGGCCGGGCCAGCCCGGCCGGGGCCCGCCGCATCGGGCCGCCCGGCGGCAGGCGGCCGGACCGGCCGCAGCG
>JASHPR010000777.1 GCA_030038015.1 Streptosporangiaceae bacterium | reverse complement strand
CCGGCGGCGCTGGCCGGCTTCGCGGACGACGCCAGCCCTGGGGTGGCGCCCAGGCCGGCGCACACCGCGCCCACCAGCGCCGCGGCCCCTGCCACCGCGACGCTCAGCCGCCACCGACCCTGCCCATGCGCATGCTGCATCCGGTTCCTCCTTCTCGGGGCCGGGCGTCCAGCCCGGAGGCCGGACATTCCAGCCGGTGACGCTAAGGGAACCGGCCGAACTCCAGGCGACAGGCGCATGACGGGAAAGGCAACCTTTGTGTCCCGTTAGCGCACGTTTACCTCGCAGCTTGACCGATCTGGCCTGATAAGGGGGCCATTACCGCATCTGAGGCTGGCCGGCGATGGACCGGTCCCGCTGCGCGCCGATCGCGAAGTGCAGCGCGTCGACGAGCGCGAGGAACGTCACCGCGTGGTCCTTCGTCACCCGGGACGGATCCGCGGCGGCCGAATTGCGCAGCGCGACCACACCGTCGACGGCGCGGACGATCGACTCGGGCACGAGCCCCTGGTCCCGGGCGAACCGGGCGATGGCCGTCGGGTCGCCGCTGCCGAGCGGCACCAGCTTGCCGGCGGAACTCAGCAGGTCCCGCAGCGCGGCCTCCACCGACCCGGACGCCTGGGCAATGGCGGCGGCCGGGTCATCCTCGGTGGCCGCGGCGAACCGGAGCAGCACCGGCAGTGAGCCGGGACCGCTGGCCGACACGGTGGCCGTCAGCTCGGACTTGACCTGGCTGGCGACGCGGTCGAAGTCGGCGTCGGACTGCCCGGAGCGGAGCCGCCGCACCCACGAGGCGAACTGCATCAGGATGTCCACGATCGGGCGGCGCAGGAAAATCACGATCACCACGATCGCGAGCGGCCACGCAAGCGCGCTGACAAAGTCAACGACGAATTGCATTCCGGACATACGAGTACGGTAGCGGAAATGGCCCGCCGCGCACCCCCGGCCCGCGCTCAGGTCGAGGATCCGGATCGCCTCGGCCGGAAGCGATGCGTCTCCTGCCCTGCCTGAATGCCCATCGGATGCCCCGCCTCCGGCAAGAAGGGGCAACGCCGCGCCGCGCATAGGATGCGCCCATGACGGCGCAGCAGACCCCCGGGCGGCAAGCCCCCGAGGAGCGGGCGCCGGGGCGGCGAGCCCCGGTGCAGGCGGTCATCTTCGACTGGGGCGGGACGCTGACCCCCTGGCACTCCGTCGATCACGCGGCGCTGTGGCGGGATGTCTGCGCGCTGCACTTCGCAACGGAATTGGCTGAACGTAACGCCACGGCGATCCGCGCCGCCGAACGGGAACTCTGGCTCGCCGCGGAGCGCGACCACCGCAGCGCCACCCTTGACCACGTGTTCCAGCGCGCGGGGGTGGCCCCGGACGAGGCCTTCCTGGCCAGCTACGCGGCGGCGTGGGAGCCGCACACGCTGACCGACCCCGGGGCCCGGGCCCTGTTCCTGTGGCTGCGGGCGGCCGGGATCCGGGTCGGCGTGCTGTCCAACACGATGTGGCCGCGGAGCGCGCACGAGCAGATCTTCCTCAGGGACAGGGTGCTGGACCTGATCGACGGCGCGGTCTACAGCAGCGAGATCGACTGGACCAAGCCGCACCCCGAGGCCTTCCGGGCGGCGATGGCGGCGGTCGGGGTCAGCGACCCGGCCGGCTGCGTGTTCGTCGGTGACCGGCCCTACGACGACGTGTACGGCGCGAAGCGGGCCGGGATGCGCGCGGTCCTGGTCCCGAACAGCGAGGTGCCCGCGTACCCGGCGGCCGAGCCCGACGCGGTGATCGCCGGCCTCGCCGACCTGGCGCCGCTCATCGAAGCCTGGCAGGCGGCTGACGGCTGGCGGGGCGGCGAGCGCGATGGCCAGCAGCGCGCTGACGGCGGGCCTTGGCCCGGCGCTATTCGGCAAATAAATTGACTAACAAGTTTCTTGTCGACATCGTCCCCGACATGAACGACGACGAATGGGGCGAGCTCGCCACCCCGGCGCTGATGAGGGCCGCCCGCGGCGCGTACGCGCAGGCGATCAGGGCGCAGCTGCATGCCGTCGGCATCGACGACCTGCCGAGGAACGGCGCGTTCATCCTGGCCGGGATCGACGGCTCGGGCGGCCCGCGGCAGGACCTGCCCGCCGAACTCGGGGTCACCAAGCAGGCCGTCAGCCAGCTCATCGACGTCCTGGTCCGGCGGCGCTACCTGGAACGCCGCCCCGACCCCGGCGACCGCCGCCGGGTCCTCCTGGAACTGACCGGCCGCGGGGAGGAGGCGGCCGCTGCCGTGGCGCGCGGGATCGGGGACGTCGACCGCCAGCTTGCCGAGGCCGTGTCCGCCGAGCAGGTCGGCGCGATGCGATCGGTGCTCAGCGCGATGGCCCGGGTCAAGCAGAGCGGCCCGTCCACCGGAGCGGGCCGGCGCCCGGCAGCGCGCATGCTCTGGCGCGTCAGCCCGATCTTCCCGGTGCGCGAGCTGAGGGCAGCGCTCGCTCACTACGCCGCGCTCGGCTTCGGCACGCTCGCCTACGAGGGGGCCGGCCGGTACGGCTTCGCGAACCGGGACGGGGTCGGCCTGCACCTGGCCGCGCATCCCGGGCAGCATGGGCACGACATCGCGCCGGGCTCGGCCTATCTCTACGTGCGCGACGCCGACGCCCTGTACCAGGAGTGGAGCCGCCCAGGGATCGCCGGCACCACCCGGCCCGCCGGGCCGACTCCCTACGGACTGCGGGAGGGCTCGCACGTCGACCCGGACGGGAACCTGATCCGCTTCGGCTCCCCGGCCGGCGAGTGAAGCGAGGCCGGGCAGCGATCCGGGTCATTCCTATGTCCCGGGAGATCACGAAGTGGGCCTGACGAGTCACAACCCGAACCCGCGACTCGGCTTGCTCGTCAGCGGGCCGGAGATCGTTATCGGGCCCGTGGGAGGGCAGGGCGCGGCCGATAAGCCGCTACCACCGCCTGGGTGATGAACTCGTGGTGGAACCCAAACCGGTCCGCTGGGGGCTTGGGCGTCGCACCGGGACCACCCACGTGGCGTGCGAGGTCCTGCGGCAAGGGCGTCATCCGCTGATGGTGATCTTCCCACTTCCCGAGAGCATGCCGACGACCCCGAGTGGCACAGCGTTGGGGGACTCGTTGCACTTTCCGCTCTTCAGGCGGGGGAGGACGGCGTAGACGTCACCACCTTGCGAGAGGGTTCCCGAGATGCCCTTGCAGGCACCCGTTCCGCTCTCGAGGCGGACGCTGCCGGTGTCGCGTCCCGTGGCGAGGCACGTGCGGGCGCTCACCGTGAACCGGAGGTGGGCGATCCTCCACTTGGTCGCCACGATGGTGCCATTCGAAGAGACGATCTCAAAGTGCTTACCCTCGCCCATCCCGACGAGCTTGCCAGCCTCGGTGAAGAGCCCGGTCATCACAACCTCGGTCGGGCTGCTGGTGGTCTTGGGGTTGAAGTCCGACACCCAGTAGTACTCGGTGCCCGCTTTCGCCTGGCTCGTCGGTCGCGTTGCGGATGCCGCGCACCCCCCGAGGGTGGCGGCCAGCCCAGCCGCCACGAGCAGCCCGGCGATGATCTTGATGCGCATGGCTCTTTCCTTCCCTGTCTGGCCGGCGCCGGGCGGTAGCTGGATTTGCTGGTCGTTCATGTGCGGCGGACCAGTTCCGGGTTGCGCAGCTCGATCCGGCCGGGCCCGGCCAAGGCGATGCCGAACAGGAAGATGTCACAGCCGGCGGGGATCTGCGCGGCGACCTCGTGGCTGGCCCATTGGCTGCCTGCGGGGACCTGGGTGAAGGTGTTGCCGGGGTCGGCGAGGACGGCCAGCTCAGTGAGCGGTTCGCGCAGGTACCGCGGGGACTGTTCCTGGCTGGCCCGCAGGAACAGTCCCGCGCGGCCCGGGCCGTCCGCGGTGCGGCGGACCTGGGCGCGGAAGATCACCGTCGCTCCGCGGTAATCGTCGGCGAACACTTCCTGGCCCAAGAAGGCGAATCCGGCCGGCTCAGCAACAGTAGAGAAGATCACCGCGGTCTCGTGCCCGGTGGCGCAGGCGTAGTCGTGCCAGTGCGACTGGCTGGCGTGCTCGGTGAAGCTGCCGCCGAGCCGCCAGCCGTCCAGCCCGGCGGCGAACGCCAGGTTGCGTGGCTCATAGCGGGGCCGCCCAGCCCTCCCGGCCCGCCGCCGCGATCCGGGGCCGGTCGGCCCCGGATCGGCGATGGTCATCCCGGCCGGGACCGCAAGCCGGTCCATCACCGCGTCCGCCACCCGCACCGGCGCCGCGGAGGTGATCGCAACCGCGAGGCCGTCGGCGAGGCGGGCGGTGCTCTGGCGCGTTCCGGCCGGGCCGGTCACCGTGATCCGTGCCGCGATCACCTCCGGACCGAGCTCGTCGATGTCCACCCCGGTCACGGCTGCGCCGATCGCATGCAGTAGCTGCCCGGCGAGGTCACTGGCCCTGTCGTGCTGGCCCGCGCCAGATTCCTCAAGCTCGTCGCCGAGCAGCCGCTGCAGCCGGTTCCCGTCGAAGAACCGCAGCCACAGCCGTAGCTCGCGCCCCCCGGTGTCATCTTCGAGCACGACGACATGGGTCAGGGCGCGCCGCACCCCGGTGTGCTCGGGCCCGGCGGGGCCCAGGTGGCCCCGCCGGGCATGGCGCTCGGTGCGGGCGATGCGGACGGTCGTCATCTGCGGTCTCCTGGAGACGGCGGGAACAAGGTCGGGCCGGTGGGCGGTGAGATAGGCGCGCAGCCGACGCCGCGCCTTGTGCAGGCTCACCCGGGCCGCGCCGGCCGATCCGGGAATCTGCGCGGCGGGCAGATCGGCGTAGTAGTGCGCCGTGACGGCCCGCCGCTGGCTGGCGGGCAGGCTGGCGACCGCCGCCCGCAGCGCGCTGGCGCGGTCCAGGTCCTCGGCCGAGGGCAGGCCGCCGGCGGTCGCCGGGTGCAGCGGCTCGGGCCAGTCCGGCACCAGCACGGCCTGGTCGCGGCGTCGCAGGCCGCGGCAGACGTTCGCGGTGATGCCGGCCAGCCAGGCGGCGAGCCGGTCTGGGTCCCGCAGCCGGTCTAGCCCGAGGAACGCCCGCAGGAACGTCTCCTGCATGATGTCGTCCACGTCGCCCGGATCGGCGCCCAGGCCGGCCGCCCGGGCACGGATCGCCGGCTGGTGCCGCTCCACCAGCAGCCGGAACGCCACCGGGTCGCCGTCGCGAGCCAGCCGCACCAGGTCCCCGTCGCAGATCTGCGCGCCGTCACCCACCGCGGGCATGCCCGTCCTCATCCGGCGTTTCCCTTCGCAGTTCGGGGTTCCGCAGCCAGACCCGGCCACGGCCGGCCAACACGATGCCGAACCGGATGAAGCCGGCATCCTCGGGAACCGGCACCGTGATCTCCTGCCGGGACCAGTCCTGACTCCCGGTCACGGTGACGGCATGGTGCTCCCGGTGAACTGGCCCTCCTTTTCCTCCTCTGAGGACCTCCAGGCACAGCCCGGCCCGCCGGGCCACATCCTCTGTGCGGACCTCACCGCCGAACACCACCCCGCCAAAGAAATCGTCGGCGAAGACCGGCTGCACCAGGACCGCGGCATCACCAGGCTCGGCGACAGCCGAGGACAGCACAGCGCACTCGCCCTCGGCAGCGGCGAAGTAGCCCGGCGGACCAGATCCGGCCTCCTGACCCGGACCCCAGTCCAGGTCCCACCGGTCTAGCCCGTCGGCAAAGGCCATGTTGCGCGGCTCGAACCGGGGCCGCGTGCCGGGACCGTCACCCGGGACATGGGGCACAGGTGCGGCGCGGCGGTCTGCGATGACACGCTCGGGTCCGGCCGCCTCCGGCCCGCGGTCGCGGAACGGGGCAAGCACGTCGCCATCCGGCGCGGGCACGGCCAGCCGGTCCATTACCGGGCCGGGAACCCGGATCGCGGCACCCGTGACGGCGGCCAGCGCCAGGCCCGCGTCCAGGCCCACGGTGACATGCCTTGCACCCGGTAGCCCGCCCAGCTCGATCCGGGCCGCGAACGTCTCCGCCGTCACATCCTGCACATCTGCCACGACCGGGTGAAGCTCCACCCCGGTCACGCCTGCACCGGCCGCACTCACCAGCCTCGCAGCGAGTTCTTCCGGAACGCCAGCCATCATCCCCGTGTCCTCGCCGTACCAGTCAAGAAGAACCGGCAGCGACACGCTGTCAGGGTCGTCAGCCAGCAACGCCGGCAGCACACGGTGCCCGGCGTCATCAGCGAGCACCACAAGGGAACCCCGGATGCGGAACTCCTCTTCGTGGTGGAAAAGCACACGCAAATCGGCGAGATGGCCGTCCTTGCCCAGCCTCCGGGACCAGGGCCCGGCATGGGCGATACGGACGGTGATCACTACACACGCCAGCAGCTATAAACGGTCTTCACACTCTTTAGTGCCCGCAGGCCATCCCAGACGTTACCCCGACGCGGCACCGCCCGGGCACCACCCGGACCCAGGTGGTCGGACGGCAGCGCCCAGCCGGCACTCCTCGAGCCGCTCGTCGCCGAGAACGCGTTCGCGGAGACGCAGCCGCGTCTACCGGTACTGCACCTGCTTCACCCACGTCCGGTACGGCACAAGTCGCCGCGGCCAGCCGGCTGGACGCGGATGCTGTCGAACATGCCGTCATCGCGGCGCTGGCCAGCTTCTACCGTGACCAGCACGACCTCATAGCCGACGCCGTCGCTGAGGCGCAGGCATACCACACGGCCAGCCAAGACGGCAGGCGCGCGGAGCTCGCCGCGGAAACGGGAAGCCAGCGCAAAGCCCTCATCGAAGCGCTCATCGCCAGAATCAAGATCACCGGACCGGGCCGGATCGTTCCGGTCTTCCGAGTACCGAGCCCGTTGACCCCAGAACACGCCGACGGCGGACTGCAACCGCCCGGCACGCGCGAGCCACAGACAGACGACGCGGTTCGCGCAATGACCAATTTGGTGGGGCCGGTGGGATTCGAACCCACACTGTAACGACCCTAAATCGTTCGCCTCCTGCCATTGGGCTACGGCCCCTTGGGTGCGGTCAGACGCCGAGGTCCTTGCGCAGGCGGGCGACGTGGCCGGTGGCCTTGACGCCGTAGTAGGCCTTCTCGACCTTCCCGTCCTCGCCGATCACGAACGTCGACCTGATCACGCCGACCGTCGGCTTCCCGTACATCATCTTCTGCCCGAACGCGCCGTAGGCCGTGAGCACCTCCCGGCCCGGGTCGGAAAGCAGCGGAAAGTCCAGCCCCTCCTTGTCCCGGAACCTGGCGAGCTTGGCGGGCGGGTCCGGGGAGATGCCGAGCACCGTGAAGCCTGCGCCGGCAAGGTCGTCCCTGCTGTCGCGGAAGTCGCAGGCCTGCCTGGTGCAGCCGGGCGTCATGGCGGCCGGGTAGAAGTAGATGATCACACGCTGGCCACGCAGCGCCGAAAGGCTCACCTGGTTTCCGTCGGCGTCCGGCAGCGTGAAGCCGGGCGCCGGGTCACCGGGCGCCAGCCGCTCGTCGCTCATGGGCACTCCCTTTGCGCAGCCCGGCCGTGCCGGGTCGGGTCAACGCTACCGGGCGCCGGGGTGATCGCGGGCGCCGGCGCGGTCAGTCCAGCGCCGCGGCGATCACCGGTGCCAGCGCGCGGAGCGCGCGGCCCCGGTGGCTGATCGCGTCCTTGGCCTCGGGCGGCATCTCCGCCGTGGTCAGCCCGGCCAGCGCCGCGGCCGCCCCGCCCAGGCCGGCCAGCTCGGCGGGGTCGGGCACGAATATCGGGTCGTAACCGAACCCGCCGGTCCCCCTCGGCTCGCGGGTCAGCGTGCCGTGCACGGTGCCCTCCCTGACGTGCTCCTCCCCGGACGGGAGGACCAGGGCCGCCGCGCAGGCGAAGTGCGCTCCGCGGCGGCCGTCGGGCACGTCGGCGACCTGGGCCAGCACCAGCCGCAGGTTGGCCAGGTCGTCCCCGTGGCCGCCGGCCCAGCGCGCCGAGAGCACGCCCGGCATCCCGTTCAGGGCGTCCACGCAGAGCCCGGAGTCGTCGGCGACCGCGGGCAGGGCGGTGAACCGCGCGATCGCGCGCGCCTTGAGCAGCGCGTTGTCGGCGAAGGTGGCGCCGCTCTCGGCGACGCCGGGCGCGCCTGGGAACTCGCCGAGCCCGGCAAGCTGCACCCGGCCGGCCCGCTCGGCCTCGAGGATCCTGGTCAGCTCGGCGAGCTTGCGCTGGTTGGCCGTGGCCAGGACCAGCGTGGGCAGCGAGGGCCGGGCGGCGGCGTAACGTTCAGAGGTCATTCCCTCGACAGCGCCTCGCGCTGCAGCCTGGTCAGCTCGCCGCAGCCGACGAGGGCCAGCTCCAGCAACTCGTCCAGCAGCTCGCGGCCGAACGGCTCGCGTTCCGCCGTGCCCTGGACCTCGACGAACTTGCCGTCGCCGGTGCAGACCACGTTCATGTCGGTCTCGGCGGCGACGTCCTCCTCGTAGCACAGGTCCAGCCGGGGCTGCCCGTCCACGATCCCCACGCTGACCGCGGAGACCGAAGCGACGAGCGGGTCGCCCTTGAGGCCCCGCCCACCTCCCCTTCCCCCTTCCCTGCGCAGCCAGGAGATGGCGTCGGCGAGCGCCACGTAGCCGCCGGTGATCGCGGCGGTCCGGGTGCCGCCGTCGGCCTGCAGCACGTCGCAGTCGATGGTGATCGAGTTGTCGCCGAGCGCCTTGGCGTCGACACAGGCCCGCAGGGACCTGCCCACCAGGCGGGATATCTCCATCGTGCGGCCGCCGAGCTTGCCCTTGACCGACTCCCGGTCGCCGCGCGTGTTCGTGGCCCGCGGCAGCATCGCGTACTCGGCGGTGACCCAGCCCAGCCCGCTGCCCCGCCGCCATCGCGGCAGCTCCTCGGCCACGCTGGCCGCGCAGAGCACACGTGTGGCGCCGAACTCGATGAGCGCCGACCCCTCGGCGTGGTCGAGCCAGCCTCTGGTGATCTTTATCTCACGCAGCTGATCGGGGCTGCGCCCGTCTGGTCGCGACATGGCGACCAGGGTATCGGGACCGGTCAGTAACCAGACCGCTCGGGCGCGCCCGCCTCGATCCACCGGTACACCCGGCGCACCCCCTCGGCCAGCGGGACGGCGGGCGCCCAGCCCAGGTCACGCCGGGCCTGTTCCGCGGCCAGCGCGCTGCGCTGCAGCTCGCCGGGGCGCGCCGGAGCGAACTCGGGGTCGACGTCCGTGCCCGCCGCGCTCCCGATCAGCCGGGCCAGGCCGATGACGCTGGTCTCCACCCCGGTGCCGAAGTTCCAGATCCCCGGCCGCCCCTGGTCGGCCGCGGCGAGGAAGGCCGCCACCGCGTCGCCGGCGTACAGGTAGTCGCGGGTCTGCGTGCCGTCGCCGTAGATCACCGGCCGCTCGCCGGCCAGCACCCGGGCGCAGAAGATCGGGATGACCCCGGACTCCCCCGCCGGGTCCTGCCGCGGCCCGTACACGTTGGCCAGCCGCAGGATCGTGTGCCCGCAGCCGTGCAGCCGGTTGTACAGGCTGACGTACTGCTCCGCGCAGTACTTGGCGATGCCGTACGGCGACTCGGGCAGCGGCAGCACGTCCTCAAGCGACGGGATCGGCGCATCCCTGCCGTACAGGGCGCCCCCGGTGGAGCAGAACAGCACCCGCGCGCCGACGGCGCGCGCCGCCTCGAGCACGTTCACGGTCCCCACCACGTTGGTCTGGGCATCGTCGGCGGGAGCGGCGACCGAGGCCCGGACGTCGATCTGCGCGGCGAGATGGCAGATCAGATCGGGCCTGAGCTGCCTGGCAAGGGCGGCCAGGGCCGGGGCGTCGGTGATGCTCAGCTTGTGCAGCCTGGCCTGCTCGTCGAGGCGCGCGAGCCGCCCCCTGGACAGGTCATCGACCACCGTCACCTCATCGCCTCTGGCCAGGAGCGCATCGGTGAGGTGAGAGCCGATGAAGCCGGCGCCGCCGGTGACGAGTACGCGCATGGGAGTGGAGTGTATGCCGCCCGCCCCTACTCGAGCGTGAAGCCGAGCCCGGCCGCGGCGAGGGACAGCGGCCCGCCGAACGCCTGGCCCGCCTCGTCCAGCGTCCTGCTCTCGTCGTTCCACGGAACCAGGTGGGTGAGCACGAGCTGGCCGACCCCGGCCCGCGCCGCGTGCTGGCCTGCCTGCCGCCCGGTGAGGTGCAGGCCCTCCGGCAGCGCCGGTCCCCCCGTATCGGCGGGCTCGGTGAACGAGGCCTCGCAGAGCAGCACGTCCGCGTCCCGGGCCAGGTCAACCAGCGCGTCGCTCTGGCCGGTGTCCGCCGAGTAGGCCAGCGACCGCCCGGCGTGCTCGAGCCGGAAGCCGAACGTCTCCACCGGGTGGTTCATGTGCGCGCCGGTCACCCGCAGCGGGCCGATCTCCATGGTCCCCTCGGCGAGCGTGGCGAAGCTGAACAGCTCCGTGATCCCGTTCAAGGGGTCGGCGCCGGGCCGCGCGTCGGTGACGGGGTCGGCGCCGAGCGCACGGCCGATCCGCAGCGCGGTCTGCGGCGGCCCGTACACCGGTATGGGCGGTTTCGGGCCGTCGGGCGCGAACCTGCGCGCCACCGAGTAGTCGCACAGGTCCAGGCAGTGGTCGGCGTGCAGGTGGCTGACGCAGACTGCGTCGATCTCGTAGAGGCTGGTGTAGCGCTGCAGGGCGCCCACGGCGCCGCTGCCCAGGTCGATGAGCAAGCGGAAGCCCTCGGCCTCCACCAGGTAGCAGGAGGCCGGGCTGTCCGGCCCGGGGAAGCTCCCCGAACATCCGACTATCGTCAATCGCACGCAACGAGGATCTATCACTACCGCCTCCGGATGGGGCATGATCCCTGCAAGGCGCCCGAACCAGGAGAGGTGCGATGGCCGACCAGACGACCGACAAGCCGCGGGCGGCGTCCCGCGCCCTGGCCGAGCCCACCGTCCACGTGCGCCACGGCTGGGTCGCGGGCCTGGGCCTGGCCAGCCTGGGCATGTGGATGGCCTCCTACACCCCGCTGCAGGTGCTGATCCCCACCCAGCTGCAGGACATCACCCCGCGCCACAAGATCGTCGCTCTCGCGGTGGTGACCGGGACCAGCGCGATCGCCGCCGGCATCGCCACCCCGATCGCCGGCACGCTGTCCGACAGCACCACGCACCGGTTCGCGATCGGCAGGCTGACCGGGCGGCGGCACCGCTGGACGCTCAGCATGGCGCTGCTGGCGGCCGTGTGCCTGGCGCTGCTCTCGCAGCAGAAGACGGTGCTGGGCGTGGCCGTGCTCTGGATCCTGTTCAGCGCCTTCCAGAACGGCGAGTTCGCCAGCCTGAGCGCCGCCATCCCCGATCACGTCCCGATCCGCCAGCGGGCCACGGTGGCCGGCTGGGTGGGGATGCCCCAGGCGCTCGGCCTGGTGGTCGGCACCTTCCTGGTCGTCGCCGTGTTCACGGGCCTGACCAGCGGATACCTGGTGCTCGCCGTGCTGCTGGCCGCGCTGGCCCTGCCGTTCGTGCTGCTCACGCCGGACCACCCGCTGGAGGCCGAGCACGCCGAGCCGTTCTCCTGGCGGCGGCTGGCGAACTCGTACTGGATCAGCCCCCGCGACTATCCCGACTTCGCCTGGGCCTGGTTCACCCGCTTCCTGATGTCGCTGGCGATCGCGATGGGCACCCTGTACCTGCTGTACTTCCTGCGGGACAAGATCCACTACGCCAGCCTCTTCCCCGGCCAGACCGCGGCGGACGGGCTGCTGATCCTGATCGTCATCTACACGGCGGGCGTGGTGCTCACCGCGATCGTCGGCGGGATGATCTCCGACCGGCGCGGGCGGAGGAAGACGATGGTCACGGTGTCCGGCCTGGTGATCGCGGCCGCGGCGCTGCTGCTCACGTTCGTCGAGACGTGGCCGGCCTCCATCGGCGCCGCGGTGCTGTTCGGCGTCGGCTTCGGCGCCTACCTGGCCGTGGACCAGGCGCTGATCACCCAGGTCCTGCCGGCGGCCCGGGACCGGGCCAAGGACCTGGGCGTGATCAACATCGCGCTGGTCTGCCCGTCGGCCATCGGGGCGCTGATCGCCGCCCCGCTCGTCTCGCTGGGCGGCTACCCGACGCTGTTCGCCGGCACCGCGGTCGTCGCCATCCTCGGCTCGGTCCTGGTCTGGCGGATCAAGAGCGTTCCCTGAGGCCCCGGGGCTGGCGGGTAGCCGCGCGGGCCGTCGGTTTTCCATGATCGTGGTTGATTGGCAGCGAATACGGTCACCAATCAACCACGATCATGCAGTTTTGTATTTAGGATTGCCCAAAAGCTGGTTTGGTGCAGACTGAAAATGCCTGCCCGAAGCGGTGCGGATCCTGGTGGAGGGCGCCGGCGTGACCAGCCACGACGTGCTCGCCGCCGCGGTGCTGCCGGGGGCTGTCGGGGCGGGGCGTCAGGCGCGCTCACGCTGGCGGCTGCTGCGGCCGACCCGGGCGATCTGGCGGCCCTGCGCGACCAGCCTGCCCGCCGCGTCCCACACCTCGGTCTCCTCGTCGAACCAGCCGCCGCTGACGTGGCGGCACCGCGCGGCCACCAGCAGCGGCCCCGGCCCGGGCACGGCCCGCATGTGCCAGGTGAGCTCCACGGTCGGCGCCCAGCCGGCGGCCCCGAGGCCGAACACCACCGGCGGCAGCGCGTCCACGGCCACCGCGAGCAGGTAGGCGTCCGGATCCCGCGGCTCGCGGAGCCGGAAATACCCCCGCATCTCGGGAATCCCGGACGGCTCGCCGTGCCGCCAGCCGGTCGTCGCCGGATCCATCCGCAGGTCGACGTGGGCGGCGTATCCCGCGGTGCCGTCCGCCCCGACCGTGCCGCGCCAGGGCCCCAGGTTGACGCAGTCCTCGATCGGCGGGAGCTTCGGCGGCTCGCCGGTCCAGGTCAGCTCGCTGCCCGCCGCCTGGCCCGGGCCGTCCGGCAGGCTCCCCGTGGTCACGGTCACGTCCAGCGCGACCCGCGCGTCCTGGACGAGCGCGGCACGGGCCGTCGACGCCGTCCGGCCCTGCTTCAGCCAGGTCACCTCGACCTCGGCCGGCTCGAGCAGGGGCACGCGCAGGAAGTGCGCGCTGGTCGCCACCGGGTACGGGTGCGGCGAGGTGTCGAGGACGGCGCGGAGCATGGTCGCCACCATCACCCCGCCGTTCACCGCCGCCGGGGTGGCGCCGCCGGGCGCCACCAGGGCGAACCGCTCGTCCGGCCGGACGAGGTACCGGCCGGGGCCGGCCGGCCGCACCGCGGTCGCGTCGTCGAAGACGCTCGCTGCGGCCTCGCCCGTTACGCCCATAGCTGACCCTCCAGCCGCGCCTCGGCCTCCTCCAGCGTCCCGGTGTACGCGCCGGTCGACAGGTACCGCCAGCCGCCGTCGGCGATCATGACGACGACGTCGGCCCGCCGGCCCGCGGCGGCGGCCTTCTCGGCCACCGCCAGCCCGGCGTGCAGCGCCGCTCCCGACGAGATGCCGGCGAACAGCCCCTCGCTGTCCAGCAGCTCCCGGGTCCGCCGCAGCGCGTCCGCCGACGCCACGGAGAACCGCGTGGTCAGCACGGACTCGTCGTACAGCTCGGGCACGAAGCCCTCGTCGATGTTGCGCAGCCCGTAGACCAGCTCCCCGTACCGGGGCTCCGCTGCGACGATCTGCACCCCCGGCACGTGCTCACGCAGGTACCGCCCGGTGCCCATCAGCGTCCCCGTGGTCCCCAGCCCGGCGACGAAGTGGGTGACCGACGGCAGGTCCTCCAGGATCTCCGGGCCGGTCGTCTCGTAGTGCGCCAGCGCGTTGGCCTCGTTGCCGTACTGGTACAGCATCACCCAGCCGGGATTGCCGGCCGCGAGCTCCTTGGCGACCCTGACCGCCTCGTTGGACCCGCCCGCCGCCGGGGAGAAGATGATCTCCGCCCCGTACATCTCGAGCAGCTGCCTGCGCTCGGCCGAGGTGTTCTCCGGCATCACGCAGACCAGCCGGTAGCCGCGCAGCTTCGCGACCATGGCCAGCGAGATCCCGGTGTTCCCCGAGGTCGGCTCCAGCAGCGTGCACCCCGGTTTGAGCAGCCCGTCCTTCTCCGCCTGGGCCACCATGTAGAACGCCGCCCGGTCCTTCACCGAGCCGGTGGGGTTGCGGTCCTCCAGCTTGGCCCACAGCCGCGCCGAGGCCCCGGGCGACAGCCGGGGCAGCCCGACCAGGGGGGTCCTGCCCAGCGAGTCGAGCAGCGAGTCGTAACGCATCGGCCGGGACGGGGCGTCAGCGCGCCCCGCCGGCCACCGCGGGTAGCACGGTGACCGTGTCGCCGTCCTTGAGCGGGGCATCGAGACCGCCGAGGAAGCGCACGTCCTCGTCGTTCAGGTACACGTTCACGAACCGGCGCAGGCCCGCGTCGTCAACGAGCCGCTCCTGCAGCCCACTGTAACGCTCGTCCAGGTCGGCGATCAGGCTGGCCAGCGTGTCGCCGGAGCCCTCGACCGACTTTGCCCCGCCAGTGTAATTGCGCAGGATGGTCGGGATCCGTACCTCGATGGCCATGGACAGCACTCCTGATCGCGCGGGTAAGCAGACACAGATTTTTTCCGTGTTCCGTGCGGTGCAACCGGCAGCCTGCCCGGATCATTCCGGCGCCGCGTCTGCCAGGTCGCGCACCTCCTCCTCGGTGACGGCCCCGCCGGCGATGCGGAACGAGCGGAACTCGATCTCATCGGGGTCGCGGGTGGACACCACCACATAGTGTGCCCCAGGCTCGCTCGCGTAGGCGATGTCGGTGCGGGACGGGTAGGCCTCGGTCGCCGTGTGCGAGTGGTAGATGACCACCGGCTCCTCGTCCCGTTCGTCCATCTCGCGCCACACCCGGAACTGCTCCACCGAATCGAACCGGTAGAAGGTGGGCGAGCGCTCGGCGTTGGCCATCGGGATGAACCGCTCCGGGCGGTCGGTGCCCGCCGGCCCGGCGATCACCCCGCACGCCTCGTCCGGGTGGTCTTTCCTGGCGTGCTCGATGATCGCGGCGCGCAGCGCCCCCGGCAAGATCAGCATGTCCGCGAGGGTAGCCCGCATCTGCCCGGATCGCGCATCAGGACAGCGCCTGCACCAGGGTCTCCTGCAGGAACGCCAGCCACTGGTACACCCCGACGTACGCCGAGCGGGGGTCCTCCGGGCCCATGTCCGCCACCTGCTCGTCGAAGTCGTCGGTGACGCCGAGGCGCACGCCCAGGGCCAGGCGGACGTCGTTGAGCGCGCGCAGCCATGCCTGCGCCTCGGCCTCGGACAGCCGGATCCGGCCCCCGCCCGGCGGCAGCGTCGCCAGCACGGTGCGGGCGGCGGCAGCCTTGCCGGAACGCAGCCCCTGCTCGGTGTACCTGCGGAATTCCCCTGAGGCCTCGGGATCGCCGCGGTACGCGTCAGGAAAGAGGCGGGCCAGAACGGGATCGTCCGGCAGCTCGGCGTCCTCGGCGAACGCGACCATCGCGGCGAGGTCGTCCGCACCGGCCGGCAGCCCGCCGGGCTCACCCGGGAGCACGTCGTCCAGCCCGGTCCCGCCGCCCTGTAGCTCATCGGCGCCGATGAGCTCCATCACCTGGCCGACCAGGTCACGGATGATGGCCGCCTGGGCCGCCGCGAACCGCGCAGTGGCACCGCCCGCTGTCCCGCGGAACCCTGCCATCAGATCCTCCAGGCTCAGGCCCTCGTCTGGCTCCTGCCCGCTGCCCGCTGTCTGCTCCTCGCACGGGGCCAGTCACGAATCGTGGCTGACCGTTGCCCATAGACCGTATCCGTGCAGCGTCTCGGCGTCGCGCTCCATGGCCTCGCGCGCGCCGGAGGAGACCACGGCCTTGCCCTTGTGGTGCACGTCCAGCATGAGCTTCTCCGCCTTCGGCTTGGCGTAGCCGAACACCGTCTGAAACACGTACGTCACGTACGACATGAGGTTGATCGGGTCATTCCACACGATCGTGACCCATGGCAGGTCGGGAGCCGCACGCTGCTCGGTATCTGCCCGCTCAGTTTCGGCAGGCGCCACGCTCACGGTCGTCACCTCCCAATGCGTAGGTCTGCATCCAGTCTGCCAAAGCCCGGGCGCACTGGTGACATCGGCGCGACACGCGCCCTGGGAGCCGGGTCCGTAGGCTTCCTCTCGTGACGAGCGACCACGGTGCGGCCGGCCCCGCCAGCACCGCCCTGCTGACCGACCATTACGAGTTCACCATGCTGCGCGCGGCGCTGCACAGCGGCGCCGCGCAGCGGCGTGCGGTGTTCGAGGTGTTCGCCCGGCACCTGCCGCACGGCCGGCGGTACGGGGTGGTGGCCGGCACCGGCCGGCTGCTCGACGCCCTGCGCCAGTTCCGCTTCGGCCCGGCCGAGCTGGACTTCCTGCTGCGGGCCGGGGCGGCCGACCAGGCCACCGCGGGTTACCTGGAGTCCTACGCCTTCACCGGGGACATCTGGGGGTACGCGGAGGGCGACTGCTACTTCCCCGGGTCGCCGATCCTGGTGGTCGAGGGAACCTTCGCCGAGGCGGTCGTCCTGGAGACGGTGGTGCTGTCGATCCTGAACCACGACTGCGCGATCGCCTCCGCCGCGTCCCGCATGGTCACCGCGGCCGGAGACCGGCCGCTGATCGAGATGGGGTCGCGCCGCACGCACGAGATGGCCGCCGTGGCCAGCGCCCGCGCGGCCTACATCGCCGGCTTCGCCACCACCTCCAACCTGCGGGCGGGGCACGACTACGGGGTCCCCACCGCGGGCACCAGCGCGCACGCGTTCACGCTGGTGCACGGGTCCGAGCGGGACGCGTTCGCCGCCCAGCTCGACGCGCTGGGCCCCGGCACCACGCTGCTGGTCGACACCTATGACGTGGCCGGCGCGGTGCGCACCGCCGTCGAGCTGGCCGGCCCTAACCTGGGCGCGGTGCGGATCGACTCCGGCGACCTGCCGGTGGTCGCCCGCCAGGTGCGCGGGCTGCTCGACTGGATGGGCGCGGCCAAGACCAGGATCGTGCTGACGGGCGACCTGGACGAGTACTCGATCGCCGCGCTCGCCGCCGCCCCGGTGGACGGCTACGGGGTCGGCACGTCGCTGGTCACCGGGTCGGGGGCGCCGACGGCCGCGCTGGTGTACAAGCTCGTGGCCCGCGGCAACGGGGACTGCGGGCCGCTGCCCCCGGTGGCCAAGCGCTCGGTGGGCAAGCCGGGCCGCGGCGGGCGCAAGTGGGCGCTGCGCCGCCGCGACGGCGCCGGGACCGCGGTGGCCGAGGTGGTGACCACGCAGCCGCCGGAGCCAGGCCCCGGTGACCGGCCGCTGCTGCGGCCGCTGGTGCGCGGCGGCGAGATCGTCGGCGGGGAGCCGCTGGCGGCGGCGCGCTCGCGCCATCGCGAGGCCGTGGCCGAGCTCCCCCCGCACGCGCTCAAGCTGTCCCGCGGCTACCCGGCGATCCCCACGGTGTTCCGCCCGGGCGGCGAGGAGGTCTAGCCGCCGGGAGCGGTCAGCCGCCGGACGGCCAGCAGGCTGCCGGGCCGGGCGGCTCCTTCAGGTAGCTCGCCAGGCCCCGGATGATCACGTCCATGCCCCACTCGAACCGCTGCTCGGCAGTCCCGGCAACGGCCGCGTCCGCGAGCGCGACGGTGTTCGGGAAGCGCCCGGCGGGCAGCGACTTGATCCAGGCCGTGAACTGGGCCAGGAAATCCTGCTCATGCCCGGCCAGCGGCGTCACGTCCAGCTCGTAGGCGAACGCGCTCACGTACAGGCCGCACAGATCGCCGACGAACGCGGCCACCTGGTCGGGCATGCCCGCGGAGCGGAGCTCGGACAGCACCCGCTCCCCCATCGCGAGCATGCTGGGGGTGACGACCACCCGGCCGAGGGTGAGCACGGCGACCCCCCGGTGCCGCCGGTACATGGCGAGCATCGCCCGCCCGAGCTGCTTGAGCGTCTGCCGCCAGTCGCCGCCGGCGGGCGGGACGTCGATCTCCTCGAAGATCCGGTCCAGCACCAGGTTGACCAGTTCATCCTTGTTGTCGACGTACCCGTACAGCGAGGAGGCCGAGACCCCGATCTGGTCGGCGACGCGGCGCATGGTCAGCGCCTCGCCGCCCTCGGCGTCCAGCACCTGAAGCGCGGCGGCGACGACCACGTCCCGGCTCAGCTGCGGCCTGGGCACGCCCCGCCGGCGCGGCTTCGACCGCCACGGCGGCTCCGGCGCCGCGCTGCTCTCCAGGGCAGGCATGCGCAACATGGTACTTGACGTGAACGTCGTTCTGCGGTAGACCAATGGTCGGCCCAGAACGTTGTTCTTCAGAAGAACATGGTTCGTGCCTGGAACGGGCGGTAGTTCGTACCTGGAACGGGCGGGAGCGTGATGGACGACGCAACCCTGCAGGGAGCCGGCTTTCCCGCCCTCGCGCTCGTGGTCGCCGCGGCGATCCCGACGTGGGCATTCCGCGCGAGGCAGCAGAGGACCTAAGCTCGGCGTGTGGCTCGGGCGCTGCTGGTGGTGGACGTTCAGAACGACTTCTGCGAGGGCGGGTCGCTCGCGATAGCCGGCGGGGCCGCGGTGGCCCGCGTGATCAGCGAGTACCTGGCCTCCCCGGAGAGCGAAGGCTACGCGCACATCGTGGCGACGCAGGATTACCACGTCGATCCGGGCGCGCACTTCTCCGCCGAACCGGACTTCGTCGCGACCTGGCCGCCGCACTGCGTGGCGGGCACGCCCGGCGCCGACTTCCACCCCAGCCTGGACACCAGCCGGATCGAGGCGGTGTTCCGCAAGGGCGCCCATTCGGCCGCCTACAGCGGGTTCGAGGGCGCGGACGCCGACGGCGTCCCCCTGGCGGCCTGGCTCCGGGACCGGGGCATCACCGCGGTCGACATCGTCGGCCTGGCGACCGACCACTGCGTGCGGGCGACCGCGACCGACGCGGCGACCGCGGGCTTCGCCACCAGGGTCGTGCTCCCGCTCACCGCGGGCGTCGCCCCGGCGACGGTCAGGGCAGCGCTCGACGAGATGCGCACCGCAGGCGTCGAGCTGGCCGGCAGCCCGCTGCCGGCCGCCCAGGACCGCGCCGGCCGCGAGGCGGCGGCCGCCGAGGACCCGGCCGACGGCCCCTCAGCATGATCCCGGAGGATTTGCGCAACCCTCCGTGATCATGGCCGGCGGCCCGCTAGTCCTGGTCCCCGCCCTCGGGCAGGGACTCGTAGATCTCCTTGCATTCAGGGCAGACGGGGAACCGCTTGGGATCCCGGCTCGGCACCCAGACCTTGCCGCAGAGCGCGACCACGGGCGTGCCGGTCACGGCGCTGTCGACAATCTTGTCCTTGTCGACATAGTGCGCAAAACGCTCGTGGTCGCCATCACCGTGGGACAGATCCGGGCGGGTGCGGGTGTCTTCCCTGACGTCGCTTCCTGGCAGGACTTCTGTGCTCACAGGCAGCGAGTCTACGCTCCCCGGCGGCGCGGGCCTCAGTTGAGCATCGGGTCGTCGGGGTAGGTCGCCACGATCGCGAACTCGCCGCCCTGCCGCCGCAGCACCTCCTGCCACAGCCGTTCCGGCTCAGGGAGGAACGCATCCGTCGGCTCGCCGGGCAGGACGTACCAGGCGCCCTCCTCGATCTCGGCCTGCAGCTGGCCCGGCCCCCACCCCGCGTAGCCGGCGAACACCCGCAGCGAGGTGATGCCGCCGGCCAGCAGCTCGGGCGGCGCCTCCAGGTCCACCAGCCCGATCCTGGACGTCAGGCTGGACCCGTCGAGCGACCGCCAGCCGAGCGGCTCGTCCTCGCCGCGGGCCAGGGCCAGCGCCAGGGCGCTGTTCGGGGAGACCGGGCCGCCCTTGAACACCACCGAAGGCCCGGTCACCAGGTCGGTCCACGCCTCGAGCACCTGGCCGACCTGGACCTCGGTCGGGCGGTTCAGCACAACGCCCAGCGTCCCCTCTTCGGGCTCGTCCTCGACGATCAAGATCACGGTGCGCCGGAAATTCGGGTCACCGAGCAGCGGCGTGGCCACGAGAAGCCGGCCGGCGAGGATTTCAGCCTCCATGTATCCATGATGCGCCTAAACCCCGGGGCTTGGCGCGGCGCCTGGCACCGGGCGGGGGCCGGCGGGCACGTACGCTGTAGGCGTGTCTGCAGGAAGCACCGGCCCCGGGGACGCAGGCCCGGTCACGGCTGTGCTCGCCGACGCCCCGGTGGTGGACGTCACCAGGCTGCGGGTCGCGATCGCGCGGCTGTCCCGGCGGCTGCGCAAGCACGAGCTGGCAGGGCTGACCCCCACGCAGCTCGCGGCGCTGGCGACCGTGGAGCGGAGCGGGCCGCTCCGCCTGGGCGACCTGGCGGCCGCCGAGCGGGTCGCGCCGTCCACGCTGACCCGGCTGGTGAGCGCGCTTGAGGAACAGGGCTACGTGCAGCGGCGCGCGGTGCCGGGCGACGCGCGCGCGTGGACGCTGGCCGTCACCGAGCGCGGCCACGAGGTGCTGGACCAGATCAGGCACGAGAACACCGTGCTGCTCGCGGACAGCCTGCTGACGCTGTCCAGCGACCAGCTCGCCGCGCTCGCCGCGGCGCTGCCCGCGCTCGAGCAGCTCGCCGACGGCACGCCGCAGCACGCGGCGGAGGACCAGGCCAGGCCGGGCCCGGCGGACCCGGCCCGCTGAGGAGCGTCCCGTTCAGGCTGGTGCCGGGGGCTCAGAACAGCAGGCTGGACAGCGTGGCCCTGGCCTTGGCAACGCGCTGGTCCCTGGGCGGGAAGACCTCGAAGAGGCGGAGCAGGTGCAGCCGCGCCCGGTCCCGCTCCTCGCCGGAGGTCCGCCTGATCGTGTCGAGCAGCCGGCCGAATCCGGCCTCCGGCTGGCCCGAAGCCACCTCGATGTCGGCGAGCCGGGCCTGCGCGTCCGGGTCGTCCGGCCGGTCCTTGGCCTCGCGCTGGGCCCTGGCCTGATCGTAGGAGGTCACCCGCCTGATCAGGTCCACCTGCGCGAGCCCCATCGTGGCCACCGGGTGACCCGGAGCCGACGCCAGCACCTTCTCGAACGCCGCTGCCGCGCCGTCCATGTCGCCGCGCTCCATGGCCTGCTGCGCCTCGCCGAACCCGGCGTCGGCGAATGCGTCGCCCCGGCCCATCCCGGGCCTGGGGCCGCCCGGCGCACCGGGCGCCTGGCCAGCGCCGGGGGCACCCTGCGCGCCGGCCGGGCCCGGCAGCCCCATCTGCTGGGCGGCCTGCAGAACCTGGTCGATCGCCCCCCGGACCTCGGCCTCGGGCAGCGCGCCCATGAACAGGGGCAAGGCCTGGCCGCCGATCACGGCCACCACCATGGGGATGGACTGCACCTGGAGGGCGGCGCTGAGCTGCGGGTTGGCGTCCACATCGACCTTGGCCAGCACCCACGCGCCGTTCCCCTCGGCCGCGAGCTTCTCCAGCACCGGGGAGAGCTGCTTGCACGGGCCGCACCACTCCGCCCACAGGTCGAGGATCACCGGGACGGTGCGCGACCGCTCGACGACGTCGGTGCTGAAGCTCTGGTCGGTGACGTCGATGACGTTGGCCTGGCCGGCGCCCGCCTGGTCCCCCGGGCCAGCTGCCTTGGCCGCCTGCTCCTTGCGCTGGGCGGCGGCCTGCCGGGCGCCCAGATCAACGGCGCCGTGAAGGGAGAAATCCCGCGACTGCTGCATGTCTCTATCCTGCCGTATCCAGCAGACCGCCCCGGCAGGGTAGCGCGGGTGCGGCCCTGAGGCCCGGCCTCAGAACGCCGGCGCCTCGGTGTAGCTGCCCCACTCCTCGCGGAGGGCACCGCAGATCTCGCCCAGGGTCGCCTCGGCGCGGGCCGCGTCCAGGATAGGAGGGATCATGTTCTCCCCTGACCTGGCCGCCGCCAGCATGGCCGCGAGCGCCGCGTCCACGGCCCCGGCGTCCCGCGCCTGCCGCCGCCGCGCAAGCTCGCTGGCCTGCGCGCGCTCGACCTCGTGGCTGACCCGCAGGATCTCCACCGGCTGCCCGGCCGTGTCCGGGTAGCAGTTCACGCCGACCACGCGCTTGTCGCCTTTCTCCAGCTTCTGCTGGTAGGCGAAGGCGGCCTCGGCGATCTCGGCCATGAACCAGCCGTGCTCGATCCCGCGCAGGATCCCGCCGGTCATGGTCCCGTCCGGGCTCATCTGGCGGATCCTGGCGAAGACGCGCTCCGCCTCGGCCTCCAGCCGGTCGGTCAGCGACTCCAGGTACCACGAGCCGCCGAGCGGGTCGGCCACGCTGGTGACGCCGGTCTCCTCCATGATCACCTGCTGGGTGCGCAGCGCGATCTCGGCCGCCTTCTCGCTGGGCAGCGCGAGCACCTCGTCGAGCGCGTTGGTGTGCAGCGAGTTGGTGCCGCCGAGCACCGCGGCCAGCGCCTCGATGGCGGTCCTGACGACGTTGTTGTCCGGCTGCTGCGCGGTCAGCGAGACCCCCGCGGTCTGGGTGTGGAACCGCAGCCACTGGGCACGCTCGGTGCGCGCGCCGTAGACGTCCCGCATCCACCGCGCCCAGATCCGGCGGGCGGCGCGGAACTTGGCGATCTCCTCGAAGAAGTCGATGTGCGCGTCGAAGAAGAACGACAGCCCGGGCGCGAAGACCTCGATGTCCAGCCCGCGGGACAGCCCGAGCTCCACGTAGCCGAACCCGTCGGCCAGGGTGAACGCGAGTTCCTGCGCGGCCGTCGCGCCAGCCTCCCTGATGTGGTACCCGGACACCGACAGCGGCTTGTAGGCGGGGATGTTCGCCGCGCAGTACTCCATCAGGTCGCCGATCAGCCGCAGGTGCGGCTGCGGCGGGAACAGCCACTCCTTCTGCGCGATGTACTCCTTGAAGATGTCGGTCTGCAGCGTGCCGTCCAGCTTGCCCAGGTCGGCTCCCTGGCGCTCGGCGGCGGCCAGGTACATGCAGAAGACGGGCACCGCGGGGCCGCTGATCGTCATCGAGGTGGTGATGCCTGCCAGCGGGATGCCGTCGAACAGGACGTCCATGTCGGCGGCGGAGTCGATGGCCACGCCGCAGTGGCCGACCTCGCCGAGCGACCGCGGGTCGTCGGAGTCCCGGCCCATCAGCGTCGGCATGTCGAACGCCACAGAAAGCCCGCCGCCGCCGCCGCGGAGCAGCATCTTGTACCGCTCGTTCGTGGCCGTGGCGTTGCCGAAGCCGGAGAACTGCCGGATCGTCCACGTCCGGCCGCGGTAACCGGCCGGGTACAGCCCGCGGGTGAACGGGTACTCCCCCGGCCAGCCGATGCGCTCGAAACCGGGGACCACGGCGCCGTCCGGGGGGCCGTACACCGGGTCCACCTCGAGCCCGGACAGCGTGGTGAAGTCGGCGTCGCGGATCCTGGCGGCGCCATACCTCCGCTGCCAGCGCTGCCTGCCCGTGGCCCCGTCGCCCTGCGCATCCATCGCCACCTCCGGGCGCTTCGGCTAGATAGTAGGACGTCCTACTAACGAGGGTAACCCAAGCCGGCGGCCTGGCCGCTGCCGGAACCCTCGGTTTGGGCGAGGCCAACCGAACGGCCCGCTGTGTCGTCTTTAGCTCTCAGGGAGTGCCTGGACGCTACGGGGGTCCAGGCGTTCCGCAGCAGCGACATGCCGAAGGTGTGGTAAAACCAATGCCGTATCGCCCGGGTGACGCGGGCCGCACCGCGGTCCTCGGTGACGTCGCAACCGTGCCGGGACCTTGGGTGGCGTTCTCGGCCCCGGCGGCGAGGCAGGGGAACCCGGTGGCCAGGCTCCGATCGCTCGACCGCGATGCAGCGGAGGAGCTTTTCAATGCCAGCTACCCGCGGCTGGCCGGCTGGGTACGCCGGCTGGTCGACGACGACGACACCGCGCACGAGATCGCGTCCGAGGCGTTCACCAGGCTGCTGGCCCGGTGGTCGGCGCTGGACAACCCGCAGAGCTACCTGTACATGATCGCGACCAACCTGGTGCGGGATCACTGGCGCAAGTCGGGCAGGGAACGCCGGGCGATCCGGAGCCTGACCGCTGCCGCCCCGCTCGACCCCGCCTATCACCCGGCGCAGGACGTGGACGTGCGCGCGCTGATCGAGGGGCTGCCCCCGCGGCTGCGCAGCGCGTTCCTGCTGCACTACTACGCCGGGTTCGGGGTGCGCGAGGTCGCCATCATGCTCGGCAGGCCCGAGGGGACGGTGAAGGCGGACCTGTACCACGCACGGGCACGGCTGAAGGCCGCGATCGAGGACCCCGGGGGAACGGAACATGGATAACCCCCGGGACCCCATCGATGACTGGCTGAACACCGAGGTGGAGCCGCTCGCGCCGCCGCCGGCAACCTTCCGGCTGATCCGGCGCCGGGCGCGGAGGCGGAAGGTCAGCCGGGCGGTGATGTCGGCCGCCGCCATCGTGGTCGTGGCCGCGGCGGGCGTGGCCGTTCCCAGGATCGCCGCCAGCCTGCAGGGCCATGCCGGCCCGGCCCCGCGGCCGGCGGCAGCGGGCCAGCCGCCAGCGTCCGCGCGGCCAGAGCCGGCCGGCAAGGGCGGCGTCAGCCCCAACACCAGGTCGAGCAGCGAGGTCAGCCTGCCGTCGTCGGCCCTGTCGGCCGCTGGCTCCGGGGCCCCGGTGCCGCCGAACTTCCAGCCGACCTCGGTCACGTTCGTCGGCACCCACATCGGCGCCGTGATCGGCCAGGCAGGCACGCCCGGCCACTGCGCCACCGCCTACTGCACGTCGCTGGCGGGCACGTCGGACTACGGCAGCACCTGGTACGGGGTGAGCGCGCCGCTCACCGGGCCGCCGGACGGGCCGGCGGGCGTCGGCCAGATCCGCTTCCTGAACACCAGCGACGGCTGGGCGTTCGGCCCGCAGCTGTGGGTCACCCACGACGGCGGGGCGACCTGGACCCAGGAGGACACCGGCGGGATGCGGGTCACCGACCTGGAGACGGCCGGGGACCGCGCGTTCGCCCTGTTCGCGGCCTGCACCGGGAGCGGGGCTGGCTACGGGGCCAGGTGCACCGCGTTCTCCCTGTACACGTCCCTCGCCGGCAGCGACCACTGGGAGCCCGTATCCGGGCCGGTCTCCGGCCTGGGGCTGCCGCAGGCCGGGTCGGCGCGGGCGGCCTCGGCGAGCCTGGTGCTGACCGAGGACCGCGGCTACCTGCTCGCGCCGTCGGGCGAGCTGCTCAGCGGCCCGCTCACCGGGGGGGCCTGGACCGAGGCCAGCGACCAGGTGCCCTGCCTGCCCGGCGCGCCGGGGCCGGACGGCCAGCCGGCCGGGGCCCTGCTCGCGGCCGACGCCGGCACGCTGGTGCTGGTGTGCGCCAGCGCGACCGACACCGCCACGGACTCGCAGACGAGGTCGGTGACCCAGTCCACCGACAACGGCGTGACCTGGTCGACGCCGCAGCCCGCGGGCTCCACCGGGATCGCCGCCTCGGTCGCCAGCCAGGGCAGCACCGTGCTGATCGCCACCAGCGCCGGCATCTACCTGTCGGCCGACAGCGGCGGCAGCTGGGCGCTGGCCCAGGCGAGCCCGGCCGGGGCGGCGGCCGGGCAGCGCGGGTTCAGCTATGTGGGCATGACCAGCTCGCTGAACGGGGTTGCGCTGCCCGCCGACGCCGGCCTGCACGAGGTGTTCATCACCACCGACGGCGGCCGCACCTGGCAGGCGCACGCCGTCAGCGCGCCGTGAGCCGCCGCGTCAGCCGTCCCTGCAGCCCCGGCCGTCAGCTGTCGCCTCAGCCGGCCCTGCAGCCCCGGCCGTCAGCCGCCTCAGCCGTCCCTGCAGCCCCGGCCGTGAGCTGCCGCCTCAGCCGGCCCTGAAGTCCCCCGCGCTGACCCGCAGCCCGCGCAGCATGGCGAACATCTGGTCGAGCTGGGCGTCGTCATACCCGCCCAGGCCGAAGTCTGCGGCCATAAGGTCTGCCGTGGCCCGCCCGGCCACGTCCCGGCCGGCCGGCGTGATCTCGGCCAGCGTCCCCCTGCCGTCCGCCGGGTTGGGCCTGCGCACCACGAGGCCCTGGGCCTCGAGCCGGTTGATGATGTTGGTGACGCTCGTCGGGTGCACCATCAGCCGCTGCCCGATCAGCCGCAGCGGCAGCGCACCCTCCCTGCTGAACCGGAGCAGAACCAGCGCCTCGTAGCGGGCGAACGTCAGCCCATGCGGCCGCAGCAGCGCATCGAGCTCGGCGAGCAGGATCTGCTGTGCCCGCATGATCGAGGTGACGGCGGCCATCGCGCGGGAGTCCCCGAACCTGCGCTCCCAGATCTGCGCCGCGCGCTCGATGGGATCGAACGGAAGGTCAAGGGACTTGCGCACAGGCACAAGGTACCGGTAGCGACACGGGCTCCCGCGCGTGGATTGGCTTGCCGGGGGCGGGATATATTACCTGCTGGGAGGCGTGGCACAAGGCTTTCCGGGGGAAGTGGCACGCCCGGTTCCGGGGGAAGATGTGCGGTCGAGTTACGCCGTGATGTCCACGACGCCGGTGCTCGCCGCCGGGGTCGGCGCGCGGCGCGGCTGGCACGGCGGCGCGGTCCGGTCGGCGAGTTTCCGCATCGACCCCCCGGCCTACGGCAGCACCGCCCTGGGCATCGTCATCTCCCGGCACAGCGTGGCGACCACGCTTGTTGACCTCCTGGCCGGGCTCATCAGGCCGGCCTACGGGGAGCTGCGGGTACTCGGCGAGGACATGACGACGGCCAGGGGCCGCTCCGCGGTGCGCCGCAAGGTGGGCGTGGCGCGCAGGCTCGGCAGGCCGCAGCCGGCGTTCCGGGTCCGCGGGCTCGTCGAGCACGCGGCCAGGCTGTCCCGGCTGCCGGCCCGGGACCGGGACCCGCTGGCCGCCGCGATCGTGGACCGGCTCGGGCTGACGCCGTGGTCCGACGTCCCGCTGCGCACCGCGCCCGACCTGATCTGCCGCCGGGCCAGGCTCGCGGCGGCCGCCGTGCACCAGCCGGACCTGCTGCTGATCGACGGCATGCTCGACGAGCTGCCTCCCGGGGAGACGGCCGAGCTGGCCGACGCCATCCGCGACCTCGGCAAGGACACCACGATCGTCGCCGTCGGGTGCGACGCCTCCGCACTGGCCCTGGCCTGCACCGAGGTCCTCACGATGGCCGACGGGATCCTGGTCCGGCCGTGATGGCACGGCCTGACCTGGCGATAGGCTGCAGGAAGTGGACTGGAGCCTGCAGGACTGCGCCTTTTCCGGGCATGTGACGTACGCCCCGGCCGAGCCGGGCGTGCGCAGGCAGCTGCGGGCGCAGGCCGGTTCCGGCGAGGCATGGCGCTGCCTGCGCTGCGGCACCTACGTGCCCGGCGAGCCGAAGGCCTCCGGGCCGGCCGCGGATGCGCCGGCGGTGCGCCGCGGCAAGGAGGTCCGCAGCGCCATCATCCTCAGGCTCTTCGCGATCGAGCGGTTCCTGCGCGCGCTGGCCGTCGGCGCACTGTCCTTTGTCGTATGGCGGTTCGAGTACGCCAGGGAGAGCATCGAGCAGGCCTTCAACCGCGAGCGCCCCGAGCTGCGGAGCCTGTTTCACCAGCTCGGGTACAACATCGACAAGTCCAAGCTGGTGGGGCTGTTCAACCGCGCGCTGACGCTCAGCCCGACCACGATCAAGCTGCTGGCCACCGGCCTGGCCCTCTACGCGGCGATCGAGATCGTCGAGGGCATCGGCCTGTGGGTGGCCAAGCGCTGGGGCGAGTACTTCGCGATGGTGGCCACCTCAGTCGGCCTGCCGTTCGAGATCTACGACCTGGCCCGCAAGTTCAGCGCCCTCGGGCTGATCCTGTTCGGCGTCAACCTGCTCCTGGTGCTCTACCTGGTGATCACCAAGCGGCTCTTCGGCGTGCGCGGCGGGAAGCGCGCCTACGAGGCGCGGCTGCGCAGCGAGTCCATCATGGACGCGGCCATCAGCGCTGCCTCGGCCGCCGGGCGCGGGGCCGACGGCCCCGGCGCACCCGGCGGGCCCGGCCAGGCGGCATTCCACGGTGCAGCCATCCGGCCTGGGCAAGCCGCAGCCCCCGGGGCAGCCGGCCAAGGCGAGCAGGCAGCGCCCGGCGCCGATCCCGCCGATGGCACCGGGGCCCGGGCGGCCGCCCGGGCCGACGGCGGTTCCGGGCGAACCGCCCGCTGAGCCGCCCAGGTCCCCGGTGACGCCCTGCCGCCCTGACCGACGCCCCGGCCTCCCGGCCTCGCCGCCGCCCCGGCCGACGCCCCAGCCTCCCGGACCTCCCTCACCGCCGCCCCAGCCTCCCGGCCTCGCCGCCGCCCCGGCCGACGCCCGGATCTTCCCTGATCGCCGCGACTTTTGCCCCGGTTGAAAATTTATTTCCGGCGATGCCTCTCGAAACGCGGTGAAAGCGCCGCAGAGAAATAACCCATGCGGGGCGCGGTCTTGGCAAGCTCGGCCAGGCGGGTGCTGATCTGGGCGCGCTCGTCTTCGAGTTCGCCGATACGACAACGAACCGCACGTCACGCGGGCCGCCCCCGCAGCCGCCGGGTTCGCGCACCGCAGGCTGGCCTAGGATCTCCGGGCGAGCATCCGAACAGCCGGCGCGAGACCCTAGCCGTTTTGCATGGCGAGCGGGTTGAGCGCGCCGGAGGTACCGCTGTCCCCGACGGCTTGGACGATCGCCCCGCCCGCTGTCGTGGACACCGACGTCAGCACGCTGGCGCCCGTGCTCGCGTTGGGACTGGTGACCGTGCTCCACGCCGTCCCGTTCCAGTTCAGGGTCAGTGTCTGCGCCGTGGACGAACCGGTGGGCGTGTAGGAGCCCACGGCCCACACGTCGGTCGCGCTGCTGGCGGTCACTCCGCCCAGGGCGCTGCCGGTGCCGGGCGACGGGCTCGAAACAATGCTCCAGTCCGTCCCGTTCCAGTGCTCGATCAGGGTCGTGGCACCGCTGGGCTCGGCGACGTTGACAGCATCACCCACGGCCCACACGTTGGTCGGGCTGATCGCCTCGACGGAATTCAGCACGTATTCGAAGTCCGGGTTCGTGCCGGGCTCGAGCGGCATCGAGACGATGCTCCAGGAGCTGCCGTTCCAGTGCAGCGAGTACGTTTCCTCGGCGTAGTCGCTCGAGGTGACCTCCAGTTCGTAGGTGCCGACGATCCACACGTCGTCCGCGCTGTCCGCGGAGATCGCGTCCAGGTTGCTGGCGAGGTTGTCGTTCTGCGGCAGCGGCACGGTTACCTGGGTCCAGGTCGTGCCGTTCCACTGCGCGACTTCGCCTTCGTTGGCGCTGCCGAGGCCACCGCCGGTGGCATAGGCGTCAGTGGGGCTGATGTCCGCCACGCCGTCGGCGATCTGGCCGGCCAGCGCGGTCACGAAACTGGTCGTGTCGGACCAGGCCGTGCCGTTCCAGTGCAGGGCCAGCGGGTAGAACGTGTAGCGTCTGGGCTCGGACCAGCCCACGGCCCAGGCGTCGGAAGTGCTGCTCGCGCTGGCAGCGGTGAGGACGTTCGTACTGTAACCGGTGGACGGCGCGGTCACTTGCGACCAGGCGGCGCCGTTCCACTGGTCGATCACCGCTTTCGCGTCCAGGCCGTTGGGTTCGGCGTTCGAGTAGCCGACCGCCCAGGCATTGGTATTGGAGGTTGAGGTGACGCCCTCCAGGACGCCGTTCTGCCCGGTCGGAGGCGCCGTGACGATGGTCCAGGTGCTTTGCGCTTGCGCGTTGGCGGCGACCAGGATCAAGGCCGCGCCGATCGCGGCCCCGATGCCGATCCTTGAGAGAAGCATGTCCGCTCCTTTCACCGGGCAGTGGCGCCACGTCGCGCGCTGACCCGCGAAATCTCATCTGCGATTTCTCGGCGCCGCATGGGCCGCTCCCCGAATGGCGATACAGGAACAGACCACCTCGCGGCGGGCTTTTCGTCAAGCATTCATGCAGGTCGTGAACCCTCGTGCTCGTGGAGGCTTTCGTTACGGGATGCGGCCACTGGTGCTGTCTGGGTATGGGCCAGCAGGCTGTCTTGAGGAAGACTTCCCCGGTCACGATGGCAGGCCACGGTCATCACCGCAGAAGAGGCGGTTTCGCCAAGCCCTCCTATGCGCGCTGCCGCGCCGCCTCCTGCCAGCATGCGGCCTCGTCCTGGGGTCCCGCGTGCTGGGGGTGGATTTCACCGGGGCCGCCGGGCGCTTTTTTGCGGCCGATCCCGGCATAAAACACCGCTGGGCCGGGCGGCGGGCCGATGTGGGCAGGCCGCCATTCAGAGACGTTCACCAGACCGGGTGGCACCATGTCTAGCCCGGCGAAGAAGAGGGCGATCTGCTCGCGGGTGCGGGCCACGCCCGGCGCGGACGCGTCGGCGTAGACGGCCTGTGCCTGGCGGGCAGCGCGGGGGGCGATGTGGTCGGCCGTGACGTGCGAGATCACCAGGTAGCTGCCGGGGGCCATCAGGTCTTTGCAGCAGTTCACGATGGCCCACGGGTCCTCGTGATCTTCGGTAAAGTGCAGCACCGCGACGAGCAGGATCGCGACCGGCTGGGCCAGGTCGATCAGGTGCCGCGACGTCACGTGAGACAGCAGGGCGCGGGGCTGGCGCAAATCGGCCCAGATCGCATGGGCCCCTAACCTAACGCTCCGCCAATCAGGGCCTCCGCATGGCGGACCACCACCGGGTCGTTGTCGGCATAGACCACGTGCGGCGGCGGCACGGCGCCGTTCACAATCTCGTGCACGGCACGGGCGGTGGGCAGGCCGGCGCCGATGTCAAGGAACTGGCGGACCTCGGTCTCCTCGGCCAGGTACCGCACGGCCCGGCCCACAAACGCCCGGTTCTCGCGTGCCGCCACCGCCGCGCCCGGAACCGCGTCCAGCAGCTTCGCAGCGGCCTGCCGGTCGGCGACGAAGTTGTCC
>JASHPR010000776.1 GCA_030038015.1 Streptosporangiaceae bacterium | reverse complement strand
GCAGTCGTAGGACGCCTTCACCGCCGACTGCATGCCGAGCCGCCAGAACTGCTCCTGGATCCCCTCGGACGCCTTGGCGCCAGGCCGGTTGTAGCCGAAGAAGGGCACGCTCACGTCCTTGTAGAACTGCGGGCGGTTCTCGGTGATCCCGTGGCGGAGGTCATCGAACACCGACCTCGGCAGGCCGTCGGGGTTGTTCGCCGTCTGGATCATCAGCGGAGGGACCGCCGAGATGAACACCATCCTCGCCAGGCGGCGCGTCCCGTGACGGCCGACGTAGCGCGCGATCTCACCGCCCCCCATGGAGTGGGCGACCAGGGTCACGTTGGTCAGGTCGAGCGTTTCCAGCAGCCTGGCCAGGTCATCCGCCCACGTGTCGTTGTCGTTTCCCGTCCAGGACTGGCCGGAGCGCCCGTGCCCGCGGCGGTCATGGGCGATCACGCGGTAGCCGTTCTGCCCGAAGAACAGCATCTGCGGGTCCCACGCGTCACCGCTGAGCGGCCAGCCGTGGGAGAACACCAGCGGCTCGCCCGAGCCCCAGTCCTTGTAGAAGATCTCCGTTCCGTCCCCGGCCTTGAAAAATGGCACCGCTTACCTCCCTATCCGTGATTTCCTGTTTCCTTTCTGCGGACTTGTGCGATGCGTTTCATCAATTGCGGCGTGTCCCGGCTGACGGGACCGACGGGAGTGAGATCCGCTGCTCGGGGAGCCTGCAACTGAGCCAGCTTCAGATTCGGCATATCTCGGCTCTTACGGCCGTGCCCCCTGAGCACGTGCCGAAACGTGGCAGCGGGCTCCCGGTCGGCCCGTGCGGCATCGCCGCGATCGCGGCACTGATGAAATAAGCGGCAAGTGAAGATTAGTGCCGATGACAAAAAAGCAACTGCGCATGATAGTGCTCGAAAGCATGATAAGAATTCATTCACCGCGCAGAAGCACGCAGGCCGGGCGGTTCCCGACCCCGGCGGCACCTGCAGGGCGCAGGGCGCGGCTGGCGTGCCGCCCCGGGCCCGGTCAGGCGTCCAGCAGGCTGGCGAGCTTCCGGGCGTTGCGCTGAGCGTTGTCGCGGTAGCAGTTATTGAACAGCACGTGCGTGGTCTCGGCGTCCTCGGCGAGCCCGCGGACCTTGGGGGCCCACTCGCTCAGCTCGGCGTCGCTGTAGTAGTAGCCGAACCGCTCGTGGATGTCCTTGCTGGTCCACTTGTCGGAGTGGCCGTGCAGCCGGACCACGGCCAGGGGGGCGGTGGCGGCCAGCACCGGGGGGATCGAATCCTTGTAGCCCTGCGGCATGTCCACGCACACGTACGGCAGCTTGTTGGCGGCCAGGAAGCCCAGCGTCTCGTGCTGGTTGTCCGGGGTCATCCAGGTCGGGTTGCGGAACTCGATGCAGACCTGCCGCGGGGCGGCGCGCTGAGCGCAGGACAGGATGTAGTCCTTGCGGGCCCGGGAGATCGGGAACCAGGGCGGGAACTGCAGCAGGATCGCGCCGAGCTTGCCGGCCTGGCGCAGCGGCTCCAGCGCGCCCAGGAACCGCTCCCACGCCTCGTTGGCGACGCCAGGGTCCACGTCCTTGAGGTAGACGCGCTCCTTGCCGGACCCGCCAGCCGCCTCCCGCAGGTCGGCGGGGAGCGCGGCGACCCGGGTCGGGTGCTGGGTGAACAGGCTGAACGCCTTGACGTTGAAGGTGAAACCGGCCGGGGTGCGCGCGGCCCAGGCCGCGGCCGTCTGCTCGGCGGGCAGCGCGTAGTACGTGGCGTCCACCTCGACCAGCGGGAACTGGCGGGCATAGAACCGCAGCCGCTTGTCCGGCGTGTCCGCCTCCGGCGGGTACCAGCCGGAATCCAGCAGCGTGCGGTCGGTCCACGACGCCGTGCCCACCCGGATCTCCCCCATATCTGCAGGATAAGAACTTCGCCGCGGTCCTGGGGACGGTGGCAGGCCGGGCAGCGGCCCGGCCGCCCGGGAGGTCGTCACGTCACCTGCGAGCGGCCCCGCTGGATGACCTGGTCACGCCGCCTGGCCACCTCGTCGGCGTCGATGCCGCCACGCCATGCGGCGTGCGCTCGTCTTTCGAGCTGCCACGCCTCCTCGCCGGTGACCAGCGAGCCCGCGAGGTAGGTCGAGTAGATCGCCCGCACAGCGTCCTGGTCGTTGGACGCAACGTCGGCCGCGATCTGCCGCGCGGTGGGGAGCAGCTCCCGGTGCGGCACGACCCGGTTGACGAGCCCCCAGGTAAGGGCGGTGCCCGCCTCGATGAAGTTACCGGTGGCGCTCATTTCCCTGGCCCGGCGGAGCCCGACCGCCTCGGGCAGCAGGACCGTCAGCCCCCAGCCGGGCATGATCCCGATCCGCGCATGCGTGTCGGCGAAGCGCGCGTGCTCCGAGGCGATCAGGAAGTCGCAGGCGAGGGCGATCTCCAGGCCACCGGTGATCGCGGCGCCGTTGACCGCGCCGATGAGCGGCTTGCCGAGCCGGGGCAGCGGCGGGCCCAGCGCCGCCACCGACGCGAGCGCGCTGCCGCCGCGGCCGAGTTCCTTGAGGTCCAGCCCGGCGCAGAAGGCCGGGTCGGCCCCGGTCAGCACGATGGCGGAGACGTCCCGGCGGCCGTCAATCTCGAGCAGCGCGGCACGCAGTGCCGCGAGGAGTCCGCTGGATAGCGCGTTGCGGCTCCCCGGCCGGTTCAGCGTGACGGTTGCGATGCCGCCGTCGACCTCGGTCAGCACGTCGGGGGTTGCCGCTTTGCCGGTCGCTGGGGCGTTCATGAGCTTGTCCCCGAGCCGGCCGGCGTGGTGGGTGCGGCGGGCGTGGTGGGTGCGGCGGGCGTGGCGGGTGCGGCGGGCGTGGCGGGCGTGGTGGGTGCGGCGGGCGTGTCTCCCGTGGTGGTGCGGACCAGCCGCCGCATGCCGTCTAGCCAGCGATCCGGGTTCTCAGCCTTGCGCCGCCAGAACCCGGCCACCTCCAGGTGGGGCAGGATCAGGAACCGTTCCGCGCGCAGCCCGTCAACGACCGTCTCGGCCACCTGCTCCGGCTCCAGGATGTTCCCGGCGGCGGCAATGATCTTCGGGCCGAGCATCCCGGCTTCAAACCCGGCCATCAGCATCGGCGTCCGCACGCCCTGCGGGCAGATGATGCTCACCCCGATGCCCCGGCTGCCGTAGGTGATCGCGAGCCACTCGGCGAACGCGACCGCCGCATGCTTGCTCATCGTGTACGGGACGTCGCCCACCTCGACGAGCAGGCCAGCGGCCGAGCAGGTCTGCAGCAGGTAGCCGCTGCCCCGCTCGAGCATGGACGGCAGGATCGCCCGCGCGGCGTACACGTGCGCCATCGCGTTGACCGCCCACGCCTGCGACCAGTCCCGGTCCGGGGCATCCAGCAGGCCGCCGGTCGCCACGCCAGCGTTGGAGCAGAACAGGTCCACCCGCCCGAACCGGTCCAGCGCGGCTCTGGCCAGCGCCTGGACCTCCGCCTCGGCCGAGACGTCGGCGGTCACGCTGAGGGTGGCGCAGCCCGCAGCCTCGGCGTCGGCGATCACCGGCGCCAGCGCGGTGCCGGGCCGGTCGCTCAGCACCAGCCCTTCCGGCCGATCCGCGGCGAACCGCCGGGCCATCGCCGCCCCGATGCCGCCCGCCGCGCCTGTGATCACGATGACCTTCTGCCGGAGTTCCATCCGCCACCTCGCCGCCTTGCACTCCGCACTCGTGGCGCGTCCGCTGTCCGCCGCAGCGGCCGCCCGGGGCACCTGGCCGCGCATGCTAGGAACGCACCGACCTGGCTGTCAACGGCGGCTGTGCCGGAGCCAGGCGCCGGCCACGTTGGAATGCCGCTCCGGTTGCCGACCCGGCTCGTGCCCAGCGGCAGCGTGTGCGGAAAATCTCGCGCCCAGCGGCAGCGTGTGCGGAAAATGCTGTGATAGCGACATTTACCGCACACGCAGGCGAGGGGCTGACCGGCCGCTCCGCCGGAAACGGGTGCCCTGCACACGCAGGCGAGGGGGTTGACCGGCCGCTCCGCCGGAAACGGGTGCCCCGCGCACGCAGGCGAGGGGGCTGACCGGCCGCTCCGCCGGAAACGGGTGCCCCGCGCACGCAGGCGACGGGCTGACCGGCCGCTCCGCCGGAAACGGGCGCCCGCTCACCGCGCTGGCCTGCCTGCACCGGGTGCCCGGCATGGTGTCCGGCGTACGATTCCGGGACCGGCCTGGCACGGGCCCGGCGGGCCCGGCCGCACGCCGGGTGGGACCGGAGGACGCTCATGGGCGATGAGGCGAGATCGGTGCTGATCACCGGCGCGTCGGCGGGTATCGGCCAGGCCTGCGCCGAGGCGCTGCACGCGGCCGGGTGGGCCGTCGCCGGGGCCAGCCGCCGGGGCACGGCGCCGGCCGGCTGCACCGGGCTGGTCATGGACGTCGACGACGACGAATCGGTGCGCGCCGGCGTGGCCGGCATGCTGGCACAGCGCGGCCGG
>JASHPR010000082.1 GCA_030038015.1 Streptosporangiaceae bacterium | reverse complement strand
GCGGACGTCGCCGCCCTCAAGGCCCAGGTCCTCGCCTCGGGCCCGTCGGTGTCCCAGCTCGTGTCCACCGCGTGGGCGGCGGCCTCGTCGTTCCGGGGCAGCGACAAGCGCGGCGGCGCCAACGGCGCGCGCATCCGCCTCGAGCCGCAGAGCGGGTGGGAGGTCAACAACCCCGACCAGCTGAGGATGGTGCTGCGCACCCTGGAGGGGATCCAGCAGTCCTTCAACGCCGGGCAGGCCGGCGGCAAGAAGGTCTCGCTGGCGGACCTGATCGTGCTCGCCGGGTGCGCGGGTGTCGAGCAGGCCGCCAGGAACGCCGGCTTCGACGTCGAGGTCCCCTTCACGCCGGGCCGCACCGATGCGTCGCAGGAGCAGACCGACGTGGAGTCTTTCGCCCTGCTCGAGCCGAAGGCGGACGGGTTCCGCAACTACGTCGGCAAGGGCAACCGGCTGCCGGCTGAGTATCTGCTGATCGATCGCGCGAACCTGCTGACCCTCAGCGCTCCCCAGATGACGGTCCTCATCGGCGGCCTCCGCGTCCTGGGCGCGAACTACGACGGGTCGAAGCTCGGCGTCTTCACCGCCACCCCCGGGTCGCTGACCAACGACTTCTTTGTCAGCCTGCTCGACATGGGCACGGCGTGGCAGCCGGTGTCCGGGGACGCGACAACGTTCGAGGGCCGGGACGCCGCCACGGGCGAGCTCAGGTGGACCGGCAGCCGGGTCGATCTGATCTTCGGGTCGAACTCGGAGCTGCGCGCGCTCGCGGAGGTCTATGCGAGCGATGACGCGAAGGAGAAGTTCGTGAACGACTTCGTCGCGGCATGGGACAAGGTGATGAACCTGGACCGGTTCGACCTCGCCTGATCGGTTTCAGGCACGGACCACTGGCGTCTGGCGGCGCGGCGTGAGGCCGCGCCGTCAGGCGTTCGGTGACCGGCGACCAGGACAGCGGTCGGTGAAGGTTGGCGGCAGCCGCACGTCCACCACGGCGACGTCCGGCCGGCGGGCGTCGATCGCCTCGAGGGCTGTGGCACACTCGCTTGCGTGCAGCGCGCCTTCCAGCAGGTCGACGTGTTCACGACCACGCCGTACCTCGGCAACCCGGTCGCGGTGGTCCTCGACGGGCATGGCCTCCCCGACGCGGACATGCAGCGCTTCGCGCGCTGGACGAACCTGTCCGAGACCACGTTCATCCTGCCGCCCACGGCGGAAGGCGCGGATTACCGGGTCCGCATCTTCACCCCGTCGCTGGAACTGCCGTTCGCGGGGCACCCGACGCTGGGCACCTGCCACGCCTGGCTTGCGGCGGGCGGCAGGCCGGTCGAGGACGGCGTGATCGTGCAGGAGTGCGGCGCGGGCCTGGTGCGGGTGCGCCGGTCCGCCGACGGGCTGGCGTTCGCGGCGCCGCCGCTGCTGCGATCCGGGCCGCCGGACGAGGCGCTGGTGCGGCACATCGCCGAGGTGCTCGGCATCGGCCGCGCCGACGTCGTGGACGCCCAGTGGGCCGACAACGGGCCCGGCTGGGTCGCCGTCCTGCTCGGCAGCGCCGAGGCGGTGCTCGCCCTGCGGCCCGGCGTGACCGACCTTGACCTCGGGGTGGCCGGGCCGTACCCTCCGGGCTCGCCGCAGGCGTTCGAGGTCAGGGCGTTCGTCCCCGCCGGCGGCGGCACCGGCGAGGACCCGGTCACCGGCAGCCTGAACGCCTCGCTCGCCGAGTGGCTGCTGCGCACCGGCCGGGCCACGGCCCCGTACGTGGCCAGCCAGGGCACGGTGCTGGGGCGGCAGGGACGGGTGCACGTCTCCCGCGGCGAGGACGGCACGATCTGGGTCGGCGGCGGCACGGTCACGTGCGTGGCCGGCCAGGTCACGCTGTAGGCCTGGCCGCCCACCCTGGTCTGCGGCCAGGGTCGCGCCAGCGTTCCGGGTCCGGTCCAGCCCGTGAGCCAGGATCGGCGCGCCAACGCGCCTCGCGCCGCCGGCGCTGCGGTCGCGATGCTGACCGGGTTATACCGCGACCCGGGCTGATCCTGCGAGACTGGTAGGCGCGCAACGCTTCCCGGGCCGGGCTCGGCGCCCTGCCGCGCAAGAGAGGGCGGCAATGGCGGAGATAGTGACCGGGATAGCCTCGTCACACACGCCGCAGCTGAGTTCCGGCGTGGACATGTGGCCCGATCACGCTGAACGGGACCGGCGCAACCCGCGGCTGCTCGGCAAGGACGCGGAGTATCACAGCTATGCCGAGCTGCTTGCCCTCGCCGAGCCCGGACTCGAGGCTGAGCTCGATCCCGCTGTCTGGGACGCCAAGTACGGCCGCTGCCAGTCCGCCATCACGGCGCTGTCGCTGCGGCTCGGCGAAGCGCAGCCGGATGTCGCCGTCATCATCGGCGACGATCAGCGCGAGCTCTTCCTCGACGACGGCATCCCCGCGTTCGCCTGCTTCGCCGGCGGCGAGCTGGTGGACATGCCGCCCAGCGGCGAGGCGCTTGACCGGATGCCCGACGGGCTCAGGGCCGCCTCGTGGGCCGTGCACGCCGGCGAGCCGGCCAGTCACCCGGTCGGCGCCGAGCTGAGCCTGCACATCGCCGGGAAGCTGACCGGCGCGGAGTTCGACATCACCGTTTTCACGCGGCAGCCGGCCGGGCGCAGCCTTGGCCACGCTTTCACGTTCCCGCGGTACCGGCTCGGGCTGCCGGCCGACATCCCGATCGTCCCGGTGTTCATCAACACCTATTACCCGCCCAATGTGCCGTCGGCCGGCCGTTGCTACTCACTCGGGCAGGTGATCAGGGACGCCGTGGAAAGCTGGGCAAACAGCGCGCGCGTTGCCGTCATAGCTTCGGGCGGGCTCAGTCATTTCGTCGTTGACGAAGACCTGGACCGCCGGGTCCTTTCCTGTGTAGCGCAGCACGACGCGGACAGTCTCTGCTCGCTTTCCCGCAAACAGCTGCGTTCGGGAACGTCGGAGATCCTGAACTGGGTAACGGCGGCCGGAGCGCTGGCGGGCCTGGCCCCCACCGTCATCGATTACGTCCCCGG
>JASHPR010000775.1 GCA_030038015.1 Streptosporangiaceae bacterium | reverse complement strand
GCGCGGCGCCACACCGGCCCGGCCCGGCAGGCTCCCTGGCCGGCTAGGCATGCCGGCCCGCGCGCCGCCGCTCGAGCCTGCGCCACGCGACGATGCGCAGCCTGCGCACCGGCGGGAACCGGCTGCTCAGCTCGCGAACCGTCCGCTTCAGCCGCGGCGAGGACGCGACCGTCGACTCCACCCGGCCGACGAGGCCGCGCGGGCTGTCCTGGCTCGGCTGCGGCCTGGCCGCCGGGTGCTCCTTGTGGTACTGGTTCACGACCATCGCCGCCGCGGCGTGCACGGCCGCGTCGAGCACCAGCTCCGCGGGCTGGCCGGACGGGCTGGCGGCCGGCCCGGTGACCGGCGGCGGCCGCAGCTCGCCGAGGGATCCGACCACGTCATAGGAGGAGTCGCCGAGCGCGGCGATGAGGATCTCCGCCTGCTTCCTGGCCCAGTCCCCGCGGTCGGCGGGCAGCACCAGCCGCCCGCCACGGGGCCGCATGGCCAGGGCCCGGTGCGCGACCGCTTCCTTGACGTTCCACATGTAGAACCAGTCGGGGACCTCGTCGGGCAGCGCCTGGTTCAGCCGCCGCAGGAACTCGGTCTCGGGCAGGCCCAGCGAGGAGTTCGAGCGGGCCCGGGTGATGTCCACGCTGGCCGGGTCGACGCCGATCAGCGAGGCGAAACGGTGCCACAGCAGCGAGCTGTCCGACCCCGGCGGCGGGACAGTGATCACGTGCAGGCGGTGCGGCGGGACGTGGCGGCCCCAGATGCCGAGGATCGCCAGGGTGTCGTGCACGCGCCAGAACCACCACTGCCGCCGGACGGCCGAGTCCGACTCCCGGTCGATAACGTCCCCGAGCCACTCCTCCCAGCCCTTGGCGTTGCGGTGCTTCACGGTCTCCTGCCACTCGGCCGGCAGCAGCGTCGCCATGTCCCGGACGGTGAGCACGACGTGCACCTCGGCCGGCTCGAGGGACCGTACGGCGCGCTCGGCCTGCCCTGCGTCCGCCGCCGCGAACAGCTCGTGCGAGATGACAGCGGTCCTGGGCGCCTGCTGCGCCTGGCGGGCGAGGATCTCCCACTCGCCGGACCAGGAGCCTGCCGGATCCGACGCCAGCTTGGGGATGCCGCGCAGGTCCTGGCTGGCCCGGTAGTGGTCCTGCGGGTGATGGCCGGGCAGGACGGCCCCCTGCGCGGCGAGCTCGCCGCGGTTGCGCCACATCACGTGCTGCAGGAACGTCGTCCCGGTCTTGGGCTCGCCGATGTGCAGGAACACCCTGGGCCGCCCGGGCCCTGACGTGCTGCGGGACTCAGCTGTCGGCATGCCGTGCCATCCAGGCAACCTCGCGTCGTGGGTGTCGTTGCTGACGGCGCCCCAGGGCCAGGCGTGACCAGGCACCGGAGGCCTGCCACCGACAGTAATGCGGCCGGCCAGCGCCTCCGCTGCCGTAAGGCAATGTTCATCGACTGCTACGGGCCTGTACAAGCGACGTCCCAAGGCCCGTAAGCAACTCTGGCTATTTTCGTTCGCTGGCGACGGCCACTGGCTCTCTGGCCCCGCCTTTATCGCGTTGCGCGGTTTTCCTCAAGCTGGAAGGCACGTCTGGCGCCCATGCATGAGCCCTTTTCGCTGTTGATGTCGGTGTACGACGGGGACCGGCCCGATTACATCCGCCGGGCGCTGCGCAGCGCGGTCGACGACCAGACCGTGCGCCCCGACCAGGTGATCATCGTGCGTGATGGGCCGGTACGCGACGAGATCGGCCGCTGCCTGGACGAGTTCCGGCTCAGCAGCCTGGTGCCGGTGACGTTCGTCCCCGTGCCGCGCGGCGGTCTCGGGCCCGCGCTGGACCGCGGGCTGGCCGCGAGCTGGTTCGACGTGGTCGCGCGGATGGACGCCGACGACGTGGCGATGCCGCACCGGTTCGAGGTGGAACTGCCGCTGATCGCCGACGCGGACATCGTCGGGGCCGGCCTGCTCGAGTTCGTCGCGGACACCGACGACATCGTCGGCCAGCGGGTCCCGCCCACCGAGCGCGGCCAGATCCAGCGGTACGCGCGGATGCACGACCCGTTCAACCACCCGACCGTCGTCTACCGGCGCCGCGCCGTCCTCGCCGCGGGCGGCTACGGCGACCTGCCGCTGATGGAGGACTACGCGCTGTTCGCCCGGATGCTGGCGGCCGGCGCGCGGGCGGTCAACGTGGCCGAGCCGCTCGTCTTCTACCGGGTCGGCCCCGAGGCGTTCAAGCGGCGCGGCGGCGCCGGCCTGCTCCGCTCCGAGCTGCGGCTGCAGGCTGAGTTCCGGCGGCGCGGGTTCACCTCGCCCGCCGAATACGTGCGCAACGTGCTGGTCCGCGGCGGCTACCGGCTGATCCCGTGGTGGTGCCGCCGCGCGGTGTACCGCCCGGTCGTCGCGCACTACGCCGAGCGCGTGGAGCTTGACCCGATGCCGGCACCGGGGGACCGCGCGGAATGGGAGTACCCCGAGATGCCTGCCGCCGGGTTCTGGCGGGACCAGCCGCTGCCGGTGGGCTCGTGAACGCCGACCTGGTGGTCGTCGGGTCCGGTTTCTTCGGGCTGACCGTCGCCGAACGCTGCGCCAGCGACCTTGGCCTGCGCGTGCTCGTGCTCGAGCGCCGGGGGCACATCGGCGGGAACGCGTACACCGAGCCGGAGCCGGAGACTGGGATCGAGATCCACCGGTACGGCGCGCACCTGTTCCACACCTCGAACGCCCGGGTCTGGGAGTACGCCAACCGGTTCACGGCCTTCACCGGCTACCAGCACCACGTGTTCTCGATCTACAAGGGCCGGGTGTACCCGATGCCGATCAACCTCGGCACCATGTGCGAGTACTTCGGCACCGCGCTGTCCCCGGACGAGGCGCGCAAGCTGGTCGCCGAGCAGTCGGCCGAGGTCCCGCCCGGCCGGGCCGCCAACCTGGAGCAGAAGGCCATCTCGCTGATCGGCCGTCCCCTGTACGAGGCGTTCATCCGCG
>JASHPR010000774.1 GCA_030038015.1 Streptosporangiaceae bacterium | reverse complement strand
GGCCCGGCGCCGGGCAGCTCGCGCTCGCCGGCGCCGCCGTCCGGCGGCGCTGCGGCCGTGGTCTTCCTGGTGACCAGCGAGCAGGTGCCGTTCACCGGCGACGTCGTCACGGTGACGGCCCAGGCATCGTCCAGCACCAGCCCGGGCCACTGGCTGCGGCTGGCCAGCGTGACGGTCAGCTTCGGGGACGGCATCTCCGCCTCGGCCGCGCAGTCCTGCACCGGCGGGCATCCGGCTCCGGCGGCCAGCGGGCTGCCGCTCCGCCACGCCTACCGCCGGGCCGGGCGTTTCACCGCCCGGGTGACGTCCGCCCGGGTCTGCGGCACGGCCGGGCCGCCGGACACCAGCGCCGCGTACGCGACCGTGGCGGTGCTTCCCGCCGCGCCGCCCGCGAGCGCGTCCTGGCCGCCGTGCACCCCGGCCGACGTGCGGATCTCAGCCTCCAGTGCCGGGGCCGGGCTGGGGCACGTGGGCGTCCTGTTCACCGTGCACAACATCTCCGCCGCCCGCTGCCGCCTGCAGGGGTATCCCGCCCTGCGCCTGGTCGCGCGCGACGGCGTCCAGCTGCCCACCACGGTGCATGACGCGACGGCAGGGACCTATCTCTTCCCGCCGGTCGCGGCGCGCCGGGTGGCGCTGCCGCCCGGCGGCTACGCCGCCTTCGAGCTGGAGTACGAGGACAGCCCGTGGGGCCCGCAGGCAAGCGAGCCCTACGCGATCGCCTGCCCGGCGGCGGCCGCCGCCGGGGTCATCCTGCCGGGAACCAGCGGCGGCCCGGTCGTCGCGGCACAGATGGCGCCGTGCGACGGGGCGGTCTGGGTCTCCCCGGTCATCCCGGGGCGCCAGTGGGTCACGTTCCCCTGAGCCAGCCGCGGCGCCGGGCCGCCGGCACGGTGCGCCAGCCGGTCACCGGCACGTTCCGCCGTCAGGGACGGTTGCGGCCGAGGCGCTCGTGCGCGTCGACCCACTCGTCGGCGACGATCGCCGAGCCAAGCGACAGCTCTCCGCACAGCACGGTCGCCGCAACGATCTCGGCGAACTTGCGCACCTTGCCGGTGCCATAGCAGCCCAGCAGCTCCAGGCACTCACGCTGGGTGGGCAGGCCGGTGCCGCCGCCGCAGGTGGCCACGATCAGCGCCGGGATCGTGATCGAGTAGTAGTAGCCGCCGTCGCCGGTGAGCTCGGTGTGCACCAGGGCCGCCGACGACTCGGCCACGTTGGCGACGTCCTGGCCGGTCGCCACGAACAGCGCCGCGATCCCGTTGGCCGAGTGGTTGCCGTTGTTGTTCACGCCCGCCATCAGGCCGCCGAGATTCGAGACCTGCCGGGCGCGGAACATCTGCTGCGGGGTGGCGCGTGTCACCTCGCGGGCGAGCTCCGCCGGGATCGTGGCTTCCGCGACGACCCGCTTGCCCCGGGTGGCCAGGATATTGATCTGCGAGCTCTTCTTGTCCGTGGCCAGGTTGGACTCGAGCCAGAACTCGCGCACGCCGGGATAGTGGGCGCGGATCCAGGCGCACGCCTGCCAGGTGGCGCGGCCGGTCAGGTTCTGCCCGGCCGCGTCACCGGTGGTGAAGTTGAACCGCAGGAACAGGTACCTGCTGGCCGAGAACTGCTCGATGTCGTGCAGCCGGCCCGCCCGGGTGGTGCTCTCGGCCTCGCGCCTGATCGCGTCGATGTTCGCCGCGACCCACTGCCCGAACGCCCGCGCCTCCCGCGCGCTGTCGAACCCGAAGGCGGGCGCCCGCTGCATCCGGTCGTCCATCACGGTGGCCGTGACCCCGCCCGCCCGGTGCAGCAGCTTCATGCCCCGGTTGTAGCTGGCGACCAGGGTCCCCTCGGTGGTCGCCAGCGGCACGTAGAACTCGCCCCTGGCGTGCTCGCCGTTGACCAGCAGCGGCCCGGCGATCCCGATCGGCACCTGTGCCGCCCCGACGAAGTTCTCGATGTTCCCGGCGAGGCCGGCCGGGTCGAGGCAGTGCCGGCCGATGTGCTCGGGACGGGTGCCCGTGACCCGGCGGAGGAACTCCATGCGCCCGGCGGCGGCCTCCGGGCTGTAGTCCGCGTCCTGCCGCGGGATGCGGCTCCGCTCACCGGGCGGTGCGGCCATGGCAGCCTCCCCCGCTCAGTGCGGGACCAGCTCGTCCTTCAGCACCTTGCCGAGGGTGTTCCGGGGCAGCGCGTCGCAGAACTCGACCACCCGCGGGTACTTGTAGGCGGCCATCCGCTCCCTGCAGTAGGCGATCAGGTCCTGCGCGGTCACCGAGGCCCCCGGGCGCAGCGCGACGACCGCCTTGACCTCCTCGCCGAGCCTGTCGTGCGGGATGCCGACGACCGCGGCCTCGGCCACGGCCGGGTGGGCGTGCAGCACGTCCTCGATCTCGGCCGGGTACACGTTGTAGCCGCCGCGGATGATCAGCTCCTTGATCCGCCCGACGATGAACAGGAACCCGTCCTCGTCGAAGTAGCCGAGGTCACCGGTGTGGAACCAGCCGCCGGTGAAGGCGGCGGCGTCGGCCTCCGGGTCGTTCAGGTAGCCCTTCATGACGTGCAGCCCGCGGGTCACGACCTCGCCCACGTTGTCCTTGCCCGCCGGCAGCGGGTGGCCGCCGCTGTCCCATACCTCGGTCTGCGTCCCCCAGATCGGCTTGCCCACGCTGTAGACGCGCCGCTCGCTCTCGCTGATGTTGAACGTCGTGGTGGACGCCGTCTCGGTAAGCCCGTAGCCCTCGAGGATCAGCAAGCCGAAGCGCTCCTCGAACGCGTCGATCACCGGCGCGGGTATCGAGGCTCCGCCGGAGATCGCGATCCGCAGCGAGGAGAGGTCGTAGTCGTCCAGCTTCGGGTAGGCCAGCAGGCTGATGAACATGGCGGGCACGCCCTCGAGGATCGTCGCCCGGTCCCGCTGGACCGCTTCGAGGACCGCGGCCGGGTCAAAGCGCGGGACCAGCGACATGGTGCAGCCGAACCGCACGCACACATCCAGGATGCTGGACAGCCCGAACACGTGGAACAGCGGCAGGACCGTGATCACGATATCGTCCGGCCGCACGTCGAACAGGCGCCCGGGGATATCGGCGTTCATGTAGAGCTGCATGTGCGTGAGCTGCGCGCCCTTGGGGCGGCCCGTGGTCCCCGAGGTGTACATGATGACCGCGGTGTCTGTCGGCGCACGCGGGGCGAGCTCAGGCCCGTCCGGGGAGACCGCGAGCAGCCGCTCGAACGGCATGGCGTGACCGCCATCGGCGGTGTGGCCCACCGCGTAGACCTCGCTCACCCCGGCCGCCGCGGCGCCCTTGGCCGCCTCGTCGAGCACGCCCTCCCAGGTGATGAGGAGCCGGACCGACGCGTTATCCAGCTGGTATGCCACCTCGGGCGCTTTGAGCAGCACGTTCATGGGCACAACCACGCCGCCGGCCTTGAGGATCCCGAAATAGGCGATAAGGAACTGCGGGATGTTGGGCAGCTGAACCGCCACCGTTTCGGACGGCCGGATCCCGGCGGCCCTCAGGCCGGCCGCCAGCCGGTCGGACAGCGCGTCCAGCTCCCCGTAGCTGAGCTGGCCGCCGGCGTAGAGCGCCACCGGCTTGCCCGGCAACGCCACCGCCGTCTCACGCAGGATGACCGCGAGATTGAAATTCATCGCTCCGCTCCTCCCCTCGCGCACGTATGTTCCCCACAGAGCCCGGGATCCCATCCGCGCGCTGCTCCGTTCATCGGGGCGATGTGAGACAGCGGCCATCCGCTACGGACTAACTTCAGGCTTGCCCGGCGGGACCGGGGCGCCTACGGCCCTTCGTACCGTTTTGCCGGGACCTTCGCCACGTGCCCGGCCGTCGCCGCCTGCCCGGCCGTCGCCTTCTGCCCGGCCGTCGCCGCCTGCCCGGCCGCGCCGGCCGCCCGGGCCGCTCCGGGCGGGATGGGCGTGCCGAACGGGCCGGGCGGCTTCCAGCAAGCCGGCCACGCCTTCCTCGATCCCGCGGGCGAGCACCTCGAGGTCCGGGGTGGTCGCGTAGTCGCCGGTGATCCCGAACGTGACCTGGTCGCAGTAGGAGAAGATCGACACCCCGGTGCGGAGGGTCGAGGCGATCGGGACATAGGGGATTATTTCCAGAAGCCTGCGGCCCAGCCCGTAAAGCGGCTGCCGCGGTCCCGGCACGTTGGTCGTGACCGTGACGATCTCGCGCTGCGGCAGCCGGTAGACGAGCCGGACGGCCAGCGACGCCAGCGGATACGGGGTGAACCGGCCCAGGCCCACCAGGGCCTCGCCGATCGCGGCCTCCTTGCTGTCCTTCAGCTCGGACAGCTCGCCCCGGACGGTCGCGAGCTGGGCCACCGGGTCGGACAGGTGCACGGGCAGGTTGGCCACGATCACCGACACCCGGTTCTCGTAGATGCTCTCCTCGCCAGGGGCGCGCACCGAGACCGGGATCAGCGATGGGATCATGTGCGGCCCGGGCTGCTCGCCCCGGGACAGCAGGAGGGCGCGGAAGCCGTTGCTGATCGCGGCCAGCACCACGTCGTTCACGGTGCCGCCGAGCTCGTTCTTGATCGTCTTCACGTCGTCGAGCGAGGTCCGGGCCCAGGTGTACCGCCGTGGGCGGCCGATCGGGCCGCTCAGCGAGGACCCGCTGGCCGGCCAGGCGGACCCGGCCAGCCTGGCCAGCGCCCGCCAGCCGTCACTCACCTGCCGGGCGGCCTCGGACGGCCGGGACAGCACGCCGGTGAGCGCCAGCGCCTCCCTGACCGGCCGCATCAGCATGTCGAGGGACGCGTCAACGGCCAGGCGCAGCGCCGAGGGCTCCGGGGGCACCACCCGGTGCTCGACCATGGGCGGCGCGGGCTCGGGCGAGGAGTCGAAGATCACGCGGTACAGGTCGGTGCCGGAGATCCCGTCGACCATGCAGTGATGCACCTTGGAGATCAGCGCCCACCGGCCCCCGCTGAGCCCCTCGACCAGCCAGTACTCCCAGAGCGGGTAGTCGCGGTCGAGCCGCTGTCCCATCACCCGGGCCATCAGGTTCGACAGCTGGACGTCTCCGCCGGGCGCCGGCACGGCCGTCTGCCGGACGTGGTAACGGAGGTCGAAGTCCGGGGCGTCCACCCACACCGGCGGCCCCAGGTGGAGCGGCACCGTGCGGAGCTTCCTGCGGTACAGCGGCACCCGCGCCAGGCGCCCCTGGACGGCGTGCAGAAACTCGTCGTAAGACGGCACAGGCCCCTCGAACACCGCGATCGACGCGATCGCGAACGAGGCCTGCGTGTCCTGGTCCTCTGCGTCGACGAACTGGGCGTCCATCGGGTTCAACCGGTCCATGACGCCCCCTTCCCACACGTGTGCCGGGCTGAGGAGCACTCCCTTTGAACGGATAGTAGGCAGACCGGGTCCGGCGGTGGACGGGCCGATGGTCCTGCCCGCCGCGGGCCTTTCGGCCCGGAAGGGCCGAAGGCCCGGAAGGCCGCTCAAACGGCCGCGTCGTTGACCGCGGCCGGCTCCTGGCCGGCCTGCGCGCGGCGTGGCCGCCCGCGGCGGGCGGGGATCGTGGCGGCGGCGTCCGCGTCGCGGATCGACAGGGCGGCGGGCACCCCGGCCAGGCAGACCGCGGCGGCGACGAGGAAGGTGACCCGGTAGGCGGCCAGGTTCGCAACCTCGTGCCCGGCGACCCGGTGCACCGCCCCGGCGACGACGATGACCGTGGTGAGCAGCGCGACCCCGATCGCGCCGCCGAGCTGGCGCACCGCGTTGAACATGGTCGAGGCGCGGCCGGTGGCGGCGGGCGAGATCGTGGCGAACGCCGCGGCCTGGGCAGGCACCATCACCTGGCCCATCGCGAAGCCCAGAGCGAACATCAGCAGCCGGGCCCACCACAGGCTGGACTGGGCGCCCAGCAGCGACAGCAGGCCGATCGACGCGGCCATGCCGGCCAGCCCGGCGGCTATGTGGCGCCTCGGGCCCAGCCGCGGGTAGAGCACCCGGCTGGCCAGCTGCGCGCCGAGCATGACGCCGATGGCCTCGGGGAAGGTGCTGAGCCCGGACTGCAGCGCGCTCAGCCCCCGGCCGTCCTGGTAGTACAGGGAGATCACGAACAGGGTGCCGAGGAAGGCGACAGACGTCAGGATCATCACGCGGTTGCACGACCGGAACAGCCGGTTGCCGAGCAGCCGGAGCGCGACGATCGGCTCGGCGGTGCGCATCTCGACTGCGGCCATGGCGGCCAGCAGCACCAGCCCCGCGGCGATGCACCCGTCGACGGCGGCCGATCCCCAGCCGAGATCGGGTCCTTCGGACACGCCATACATGAGCAGCCCGAGGCCGCTGCCGGACAGCAGGAAGCCGGGCAGGTCGAAGCGCCCCGGCCGGCTCTCGGCATGCCCGCCGAGGAACAGGGCGCCGAACGCGAGCGCAGCGGCGCCGATCGGCACGTTGACGTAGAACACCCAGCGCCAGGACAGGTCGGTGACCAGCAGCCCGCCGAGCACCGGGCCGAGCGCGGGCGCCAGGGTGGTGGGCCCGGTGAGGATGGCGGAAGCCCGGATGCGCTCCTCCGGCGGGAAGGCGCGGTACAGCATGGCCATGCCCACCGGGGCGAGCATGCCGCCGCCCGCGCCCTGCAGGATCCGGAACGCCACCAGCTCGCCGAGGCCGGAGGCCACGCCGCAGAGCGCCGAGGCGGCGGTGAACACCGCGATGGCCGTGAGCAGCACCCGCTTGCCGCCGAAGCGGTCGCCGAGCCAGCCGGACGCCGGGATGAACACCGCCAGGCTGACCAGGAAGGCGATCGAGATGCTGTCGACGGCCGTCGGGCTCACCCCGAAGTCACGCCCGACCGTGGGCAGGGCCACGTTGACGATCGTGACGTCCATGATGCTCATGAACATGGCGGCGACGAAGACGACGCTCACCGCGACCTTCTGGCTCACTCGTGCCCGCACTGCCATGCCTCTCCGGCGGTCCTGGCGTGGTCTGCACCGGGCAGCCCGCCGGCGCCGGCCCGCACCGCCCGCCGGAGCTAACCGCCCCGCCCGCCGGAGCTAACCGCCCCGCCCGGCGCGCTGTTCCCGCCGCCGCCCCGTGCGATTATCTGCGCATTCTGTCATCCGTCATCATCACCGCGGCGAAAACCGGAGGTTCTGTTTAGCTTCCGCGTTTCCGAGCGGGCGGTGATAGGCTCCCGGCGCCGGTTCCTGGGGGGCAAGAAAGGCGTCGCTGCCACGTTTTCGTATTGGCGCGGCGGAAGGCTTGGCTTTCTCGGTTACACGGGCCAGGAAACGGCAGAGGGAGCCCCGCGATTTCCGGAATAGCAGACTCTTTTAGATATGGGGGAACGGCTGACATGCACTTCAAACTGGTAAGGACCGCCGTGGCGACAGCCGCGGTCGGCGGGGCGGCCGCGCTCGTCGTGGGCGCGCTGCAGGCGGCCGCGCTGGCGGGCCCGCCCAACATCGTCCACGTGCCATGCAACGTGACCACGCTGAGCACCGTGATCAGCGACGCCACCACCGGCGAGACGATCATCCTGGCACCCGGTTGCACGTACGTGCTGACCGCCGCGCTGCCCGACGTCGGCGTGCAGCTCACGATCACCGGCAAACACTCGAGCCTGCAGCGCAGCTACGCCGGGGCCACGCCGGTCTTCACGATCCTGGAAGTCACCGCCGCCGGCCACCTCACCGTCAACAACGTGAACTTCTACAACGGCGGCGGCGCCGACACCGTCGACAGCGGCGCGCTGTTCAACGACGGCGGCGTCCTCAACGTTAACGGCGGCACCTTCAAGGGCAACAACGACGGCGACTACGCTGGCTCGATCTACAACACCGGAGCGCTCAGGGTCACCGGCGCCAGGTTCACCAACAATGACACCTATTACGGCGGTGGCATTTACAACGACGGCCAGGCAACCGTCATCGGCTCGCAGTTCGACCACAACATCGCGACCGACGACTACGGCGGCGCGATCTACAACGAGTACAACCTGACGGTCATACACAGCGAATTCTCCTCCAACAGCTCCGACGAGTACGGCGGCGCGATCTACAACGACGACTCGCTGACCGTGACCCGCTCCGCCTTTCAGCACAACATCGGCGAATACGGCGGTGCCATCTACGGCAGCGAGGCCATGGTGCTGAACGACTCGGAGTTCATCAACAACCAGGCATACGAGGGCGGCGCGGTTGACAACGACAGCGGCCTGACCGCGCACGGCGACCTCTTCAGCCACAACATCGCCACCTACGGCGGCGGCCTCTACGTCGGCGACCCCGCGTCGGTCGAGCACAGCACGTTCAGCTACAACCAGGCCTCCACCCAGGGCGGTGGCATCTACAACGACGACGAGACGCTGGGCATCGGCAACAGCACGATCGACCGCAACAGCGCCCCCGGCGGTGGCGGCGGCATCTACAACAACTCCGCCGGCATCGTGTCGCTGACGCACACCAAGATCTACAAGAACAAGCCGGACAACTGCGAGCCGCTCGGCACCATCACCGGCTGCATCAGCTAGAGGTCAGCTAGACAGATCAGCTAGAGCCTGCGCCGTCGCCGCCGCTGGTCAGCTCCTGCGGCGGCGACGAGCCGGCGCCGACCTGGGCCTTGAGCGCTGACAGCTCCTTGTCCACGTCGGCGGCCCGCCCGGCCTCGTCGAGCTCCTTCTGGATGTCGTCGGTGCTGCCGCCGACATCCTCGAGCACCCCGGACTGCAGCAGTTCGTCGGTGGCGTCGGCGCGGGCCTGCATGTTGGCGATCTTGTCCTGGGCCCGCTGCAGCGCCGCGCCAGCGTCGCCGTAGGTCTTCGAGATCCCGGTGACCGACTCGTTCACGGAACTTTCCGCCTGTGCCGCGGTGTACTGCGCCTTCAGCGTTTCCTTCGTGGTGCGGAACTGGTTGACCTTCTGCTGCAGCGCGGCGAGGGTCTGCTCGAGCTTCTGCTCTTCCTCGGTGAGCTGCTGGTGCTGCGGCTCCATCCCATCGATCTGCTGCTGCGCGGCGGCCTTGCGCGAGAGGGCCTCCCTGGCCAGGTCCTCCTTGCCCTGGGCGAGCGCGGCCTTGGCCTGGTCCTGCAGGTGGTTGACGGACTGCTGGAGCTGCTGCTCCTGCAGTTCGATCTGCCTGCGCGACGCGGCGATGGCCACCAGGCCCCGCTTGACCTGGGTGATCTGGTCCAGCATCTGGTCGTAGGAGTAGTCGAGCATCTCGTCGGGCTTCTCGGCCGCGTCGAGCGCCTTGTTGGTCTTGGCCGCGAGTATGTCGTGGGCCCGCTGGAACAGACTCATGGGATCGGCTCCTTCGCCTGGGTGGCACTCTGGCTACGAGGCTACCGCCCGGGCGGGGCCCGCGAGGTCAGGCGAGGCGGCCCAGCCGGCCGGCGGTCAGCGACCGCGCGCGCTCGGCCTCGGCGTGCTCGAACGCCGGCTCCATCGCGTCCACGTCCTCCTCCGGCAGCCCGCAGGCGGCGGCGGCGGCGCGCCAGCCCGCGACCGCCCGGGTGACCTCGGCGAGGACGTCGATCGCCGCGCCGGCGTCCAGGCCGAAATCCCCGGCCACGCGCATCAGCGAGTCCACGCTGGCAGCCGTGCCGGTGCCGTCGATCGCGGTGCTCAGCTGCTTCGGGCCCGGCGCGGGGTTGGGGTTGAGGTCGAACGCCGGCGAGAGCGCCCACGAGTCCCCGGCCACGTGCAGGAAGCCGTGGTTGCGCAGGTGGTCGTCGGTGTTGGAGATGAGGACCGAGAACGCGATCCGGCGCCACAGCTCGCGCAGGTCGGCCGCTGGGGCGGGGGACCGTCCCCCGATCACCTCCGCGATCTCCAGGTAGCTGCGCTGGTCGCCGTAGCCGGCGTTCAGCATGGTCCGCGCGCTGGCGTAGCCGACGCGGCGGGTCCCCCGCCGGTCGAACCGGGTCACGACGAACACGCGCTCGTCCCCCACCGCGATGAGCTCGGAGTCCGGCAGCGAGATCCCGGCGGCGCGCGCCAGGTCGTGCGCCACCTTCTCCCAGGTCATCACGGGCCATGCGTCCCAGCCGGCCTTGGGGAGCTTGGCGATGGCCGGGCGGCCCGCGGCGTCCAGGGCGTGCACCTTCGGGCGCCACCCGCCGATGGAGCCGCCGGCCCGCACCAGCAGCCCGAGCTCCTCATAGCCGGCGGCGTCCTGCTCGGCGCGCGTGGCGATCTCGAGCAGGCGCGCCAGCTCCGCCAGGCCCGCCGGGTCGGTCAGCGCGGGCGCGGCCGGGGCCCCGGCCGCCAGGAACGGCCCCTCCTCGTGGTGCCGGTAGCGCAGCGCCCCCTGGCGCAGGTCGTCCCGCACCGCGGTGAGCACGTCGAGCACGCCGACCGGGCGGGGATCGGTGCCTGCGGCTCCGGCCCTGGCCAGCTCCGCGCGCCTGATCAGGGACCACCCCCACCCGTCCGGCCCGCTGTCGGCGAGCGCCCCGAACGCCTGGCGGCCGAGCGGGGCCTGCAGCACGCCGGGGACCAGGGGCAGCGCCGGATCCAGCGGGTAGGCGTCCGGATCGGCCAGGTACCCGGCGTCGTAGGCGAAGCCCGCCGCGGCTCCCCGGTCGCCGGCCGGCTGCAGCCGGCCGGCGAGCAGGTTCCGCTCGCCGACGGCGACGTACACGGTAACCTGGCTGCCCACGGTTGAAGATCTTGGACTGCGCGCCGGGCGCCCGTCAAACGCTCGTTCAGCGGCCGCCTGCCGCGCGAGAGCCCGCGGCCGCCCGGCAGGTTCGTGACCTGCGGGACATATCGTGTGAAATACACTTTCGCATGCACGACGTTGTGAGGACGGCTGATACTGGCGCAATGGACGTGGGGCGGTTCTTCAGCCTTTCGGCGGTGGCCGACAACGGGGTGCTCGCTCTCCTGGCCGCGGTGGTCGTGCTGCTGGTCCTGGTGTGGGCGCTCAGCTCGCCGTTCTGGGAGATCCCGGACGAGCCCTCGCCAGCGGATCCGGCGCCGACCCGGCCGGCCGCGGGGCCGGGCGACGCGACATCCCCGCTGCCCCGCGCGGTCCGGGTCGGAAGCTACGCGGGCCCCCGGCACGCCGCCGGCCCGCCCCGGCCGCCGAAGGTGTCCG
>JASHPR010000773.1 GCA_030038015.1 Streptosporangiaceae bacterium | reverse complement strand
AGGGTCCGTGCCGCCGGCGTCCGTGCCGCCCGGCGCGCCGCTGAGCCCGGCCGTGCTGCGGTCGGCCAAGGCGGCCGGGTTCTCCGACGCGCAGATCGCCCAGCTCCGCGGGCTGACCGAGGCGCAGGTCCGTGCGCTGCGCCACGAGCTCGGCGTGCGGCCGGTGTACCACACCGTGGACACCTGCGCGGCCGAGTTCGCCGCGCGCACGCCGTACCTGTACTCGACCTACGACGAGCAGACCGAGGTGCCGGCCGGGGACCGGCCCAAGGTGATCATCCTGGGCAGCGGCCCGAACCGCATCGGCCAGGGCATCGAGTTCGACTACGCGTGCGTGCACGCCTCGTTCGCGCTGGCCGATGCGGGCTTCGAGACCGTGATGGTCAACTGCAACCCGGAGACGGTCTCCACCGACTACGACACCTCGGGGCGGCTGTACTTCGAGCCGCTCACCCTCGAGGACGTGCTGGAGGTGGTGGCCGCCGAGCAGGCCAGCGGCCCGGTCGCCGGGGTGATCGTCCAGCTCGGCGGGCAGACCCCGCTCGGCCTGGCCAGGGCGCTCGCCGCCGCGGGGGTCCCGGTGGTCGGCACGCCGCCCGACGCGATCCACCTGGCCGAGGACCGGGGCGAGTTCGGCGCCCTGCTGGCGGCGGCCGGCCTTCCCGCGCCGCGGTACGGCACGGCGACGTCCCTGGCCGACGCCAAGGTGGTCGCCGACGAGATCGGCTACCCGGTGCTGGTCCGGCCCTCCTATGTGCTCGGCGGCCGCGGCATGGAGATCGTCTACGACGACGGCACGCTGGAGGCGTACGTCGGGCGGGCCACCGACGCCAGCCCGGGCCACCCAGTGCTGATCGACAGGTTCCTCGACGATGCGATCGAGATCGACGTGGACGCCCTGTACGACGGCGGGGAACTGTACCTGGGCGGCGTGATGGAGCACATCGAGGAGGCCGGCATCCACTCCGGCGACTCGGCCTGCGCGCTGCCGCCGATCACGCTGAGCCGCCGGTACATCGACGAGATCAGGCGGTCGACCGAGCTGATCGCCAGCGGCGTGGGCGTGCGCGGGCTGCTGAACGTGCAGTATGCGCTGGCCGGCGGGGTGCTGCACGTGCTCGAGGCGAACCCCCGCGCCTCGCGCACCGTGCCCTTCGTCTCCAAGGCCACCGCGGTCCCGCTGGCCAAGGCCGCGGCCCGGATCATGCTGGGCGCCACGGTGGCCGGGCTGCGCGCCGAGGGCCTGCTGCCCGCCGCCGGCGACGGCGGCACGCTGCCGCTGGACGCCCCGATCGCGGTCAAGGAGGCGGTGCTGCCGTTCGGGCGGTTCCGCAACGCGGCCGGCGAGGGCGTCGACACCGTGCTCGGGCCCGAGATGCGCTCGACCGGAGAGGTCATGGGCGTCGACCAGGTGTTCGGCACCGCGTTCGCGAAGTCACAGGCCGCCGCCTACGGGTCGCTGCCGGTCAAGGGCTGCGCGTTCGTCTCCGTGGCCGACAAGGACAAGCGCTCGATGGTGTTCCCGGTCAAGCGCCTGGCCGACCTCGGCTTCCAGATCTGGGCCACGGCCGGCACGGCCGAGGTGCTCCGGCGCAACGGGGTCCGCGCCACGGCCGTGCGCAAGCACAGCGACGGCCCTGGGCCGGACGGCGAGCCGACGATCGTGGAGCGGATCCTGGACGGCCAGGTAGATCTCATCGTGAACACGCCGTTCGGCAGCCCGGGGCAGTCCGGGCCGCGGCTGGACGGCTACGAGATCCGCACCGCCGCGGTGCGGCGGGGCATTCCCTGCATCACGACGACGGCCGGCCTGGCAGCGGCCGTGCAGGGCATCGAGGCGATCAATTCCGGCGAGGTGGGCGTGCGGTCATTGCAGGAGCACGCGGCGAACGTGCGCAAGGCAGGCTTTCCGTCATGACGCATGGCGAAGGAGAAGCAGAGATGGGCCCGGTCCAGGTCCGCGGGACCGTGCTCACCGTGCGGCGGGTGGACGCGTACTACGCGATGACGGTCGTGGCCCCCGCCATCGCCGCGCGCTTCCGGCCGGGGCAGTTCGTGACCCTGGCCGTCGGCGGCCCGGCCACCTCGATGCTGCTGCGCCGCTCGTTCTCGATCCACGATGTCCGGCCGGACCACGGCGGCACGGTGGAGTTCGTGTTCGCCGTGCAGGGCCAGGGGACCCTGTGGCTGGCCGAGCGCCGGCCCAGGGACGTCGTGGACATCACGGGCCCGCTCGGCCGGCCGTTCCCTGTGCCCAGGGACCCGGTGAGCTGCCTGCTCGTCGGCGGCGGCTACGGCAGCGCGCCGCTGTTCGCGCTGGCGGCGAGGCTGCGCGAGCGCGGGTGCACGGTCGACTTCCTGCTCGGCGCGTCGACCGGGGACCGGGTGTTCGGCGCGCTGACCGCGCGGCGGACCGGGCGCACGGCCACGATCACCACCGAGGACGGCTCGCTGGGCGCGCGCGGTGTGGTGACCGACATGATGGGCCAGGTCATCCACGAGGCCAGGACCGACGTCATCTACGCGTGCGGCCCGATGCCGATGCTCCGCCAGGTGACGTCGCTGGCCCGGCGCTACGACATCCCGGTGCAGACGGCCGTTGAGGAGCTGATGGCGTGCGGCATCGGGGTCTGCATGACCTGCGTGCTGCCGGTGGTGGGCACCGACGGCATCACCAGGATGGTCAGGTCCTGCGTGGACGGCCCGGTCTTCCGCGGCGAGCAGGTGCGCTGGGACGACGTGGGGACGATCCCGTTCGACGCGTTCGGCGCTCCCGGCTGGGAGCCGAGGTCCCGGCGTGCCGCCGGCCTCCCCGGCGCCAGGGCAGCGGCAGGCGCCACGCAGGCAGGGAACCCGGCCAATGCCGGCTGACCTGCGCGCCCGGCTCGGCCAGGCCGAGCTGCCCAACCCGATCCTCACCGCGTCAGGGTGCGCGGGCGCCGGACGCGAGCTCGCCCAGTTCTTCGATGTCTCGAAGATCGGCGCCGTGGTCACCAAGTCGGTGATGCTGGCGCCACGCGCGGGGCGGCCGACGCCGAGGATGGCCGAGACGCCGAGCGGCATGCTCAACTCCATCGGCCTGCAGGGCCCGGGAATCGACGCGTTCCTGCAGCGGGACCTGCCGTGGCTGCTGTCCCGGGGCGCGCGCGCGGTGGTCTCGATCGCGGGCAGCACGGTCGATGAGTTCGCCGAGCTTGCCTCGCGCCTGTCCGACGCGGCCGGGGTGACCGCGATCGAGGTCAACATCTCCTGCCCGAACGTCGAGGACCGGGGCCAGGTGTTCGCCTGCGACGCGGGCGCGGCCGGTGCGGTCATCGACGCCGTCCGCGGCCGTGCCAGGTACGACATCCCGGTGTTCGCCAAGCTGTCGCCCGATGTCACCGACATCGTGGCGATCGCCAGGGCCTGCGTGGCGGCCGGGGCCGACGGCCTGTCGCTGATCAACACCCTGCTCGGCATGGCGATCGACCTGGACACCATGCGCCCGGTGCTCGCCGGGATGACGGGCGGGCTGTCCGGGCCCGCCATCCGCCCGGTGGCCGTGCGGTGCATCTGGCAGGTCCGCGAGGCGCTGCCCGATGTCCCGATCATCGGCATGGGCGGGGTGCGGACCGGGCAGGACGCGCTGGAACTGATCCTGGCGGGCGCGACGCTCGTCAGCGTCGGGACGACGATCTTCCACGACCCCTCGGCGTGCATCCGCATCGTCCGCGAACTCGAAGAAGAACTGGCGCGGCGCGGGCTCGAGCGACTCGCCGACGCGACCGGGCTGGCTCACGAGCCGCGTGCCGCCGCACGGCGCAGGCTCACGGGAAACGTCCTATAGGAGGAAGCAGTGAGCGAGCTGCAGGGCCGCAGTCAGCGGGGAACCGGGAGGTGGGCGGGGACCCGGGGGCGGGCGGGAGGCAAGCCGTGACCTACACCGCGCCGATCGCCGTCGCCCTGGACGCACCCAGCCTGGAGACCGCCGCCCGGTGGGCGGGCCTGGTGACGCCGCACGTCAGCACCGTGAAGATCGGGCTCGAGCTCTACCTGCGGTACGGCCCCGAGGCGGTCGCCTCCGTGCGCGGCGCCAGCAATGTCGCGGTGTTCCTCGACCTGAAGCTGAATGACATACCGGCGACGGTGGCAGGAGCGGTGCGCTCGGTGGCCCGGCTCCGGCCCGACCTGCTCACCGTGCATGCGGTCGGCGGCAAGGCGGCCGTGCGCGCCGCCGTGGAAGCCGCGCCGGACACCAGGATCGTCGCGGTCACCGTCCTCACCTCGCTGGGTGACCGCGACCTGGACACGATCGGGCTTGCCGGGCCGGTCAGCGACGCCGTGCGGCGGCTGTCCGTGCTGGCTGTCGAGGCAGGCGCCCGGGGGGTGGTCTGCTCGCCGCGCGAGGTGGCGGCGGTGCGTGCCGAGGTCGGGCCGGGCATCACGCTGATCACGCCTGGCGTGCGCCCGGCCGGATCCGAAGCCCACGATCAGGCGCGGGTAGCCACCCCCGAGGAGGCGCTGCGGGCCGGCGCGGACCTCCTGGTCATCGGCCGGCCGATCACCAGCGCGGCCGACCCCGGCGCGGCCGCCGCGGCCATCGGCGCTTCGCTGCGGAAGGCCTCGGTGGCGTCTGCCTGAGCGACGGGCCCCGGTTCCGGTGTGCGGCGCGCTGGGCCCGGATCGCGGTTCCCGGTGTGCGGCGCGCCAGCCGCGGGCCTCGGTTTCGCGCTGTGCGGCGCGTCGGCCACGGCTGCCCGCCACCCGCGACGCACATTTGGCGCCCGGGAGGCGCCGCATTCGGTTCGCACATTTTCGCGCGGCCGTCCCGCCTGGATCGCCCTCTCATAAAGCCCATTGGTCTAGAATGCAGGCCTATGGGCCCACTACCGGCTGCAATCGGTCTCAATGGCTATGCGTAACCGGATCATGAAATTGCGCGGTCGTTTAGCTACAGTCGGTACTCAGATATGTTCGCTAAGTAATAATGGTTAATTTGTGACGCCACAAACGGGGGTTCACGTTGCCGTGACGGGCTGAACTCGCTAGTTTTCCCACGCGGAGCGAGTTTTTCGATACGAAACCCGAGGTGACCAGGAGTGGCTCTTCCTCCACTTACCCCCGATCAGCGGGCGGCGGCCCTGGAGAAGGCTGCCAAGGCGCGTAAAGAGCGCGCAGAGGTAAAAAGTCGTCTGAAGAAGGGTTCGACGACCCTGCCGCAGGTTCTCAAGGAGGGCCAGGCGGATGATGTCATCGGCAAGATGAAAGTCTCGGCGCTGCTTGAGTCGATGCCCGGCGTAGGCAAGGTCCGTGCCAAGCAGATCATGGAGAAGCTCGGCATTGCCGAGTCACGGCGAGTCCGCGGTCTCGGCGCAAACCAGCGAACCGCTCTGGAGCACGAGTTCCGCGGCGGCGAGATCTGACGGTTACGTCAGCAGCAGGGGCGGCGTGGGGGACGCGGGTCCGCATCCGATCCGTCCACAAACAGTGGGCGCGCCGCAGCCCTGCTTGGTGATGCACCGGGGGCTGTGCGTCGGCTGGTAGCCTGGTTACCGGCGCGGGGGGCCGATCGGGCCCGTAGGCTGCGCTCTCCAAGCACCGGAAAGGCAAAACGTGGCAGGGACTCCGGCCGTGGAAGGCATCATCAACCCGCCCATCGACGATCTGCTCGATGTGGTGGACAGCAAGTACGGCCTCGTCATCATGGCGTCGAAGCGGGCGAGGCAGATCAACGCCTATTACGCCCAGCTCAGCGAGGGCCTGCTCGAGTACGTGGGCCCGCTCGTGGAGACCCGCGTTCAGGAGAAGCCGCTCTCGATCGCGCTGCGCGAGATCAGCGAGGGCCTCGTCACCGCCGAGGAGCCGGAGGCCTGACGGCCTGGCCGTCCGGCCCGGGCAGGTGCCCGTGCGCATCGTCCTCGGGGTAAGCGCGGGCATTGCCGCCTACAAGTCCTGCGAGCTGCTGCGGCTGCTCACCGAGTCGGGCCACCGGGTCCGGGTGGTGCCGACCCATGACGCCCTGCGGTTCGTCGGCGAGGCCACCTGGGCCGCGCTGTCGGGTGAGCCGGTCACCGCCAGCGTCTGGGACGGGGTCCAGTGCGTCCCGCACGTGCGGCTCGGCCAGACGGCCGACCTTGTCTTCGTCGCTCCCGCGACGGCCGATCTTCTTGCCCGCGCCGCGGCGGGCAGGTCGGACGACCTGCTGACCGCCGTCCTGCTGACCGCGCGCTGCCCGGTGGTGTTCGCGCCTGCCATGCACACCGAGATGTGGCAGCACCCGGCCACGCAGGCCAACGTGGCCACGCTCAGGGAGCGGGGCTCGGTCGTGATCGAGCCGGCGGTCGGGCGGCTCACCGGCCCCGACACGGGGCCAGGGCGGCTGCCCGAGCCCGCGGAGCTGCTGCGCGTCGCGCAGCGCGTGCTCGCCCGCGGTGCCGGGGGCCTGGATCCCGATATGAGCGGGCGGCGGGTGCTGGTCACCGCCGGCGGCACCAGGGAGGAACTCGATCCCGTCCGGTTCATCGGCAACTGGTCGTCGGGCCGGCAGGGCTACGCGATCGCGAGGGCCGCCGCCGCGCGGGGCGCCAAGGTCACGCTGGTGTCTGCGAACGTCGCGCTGGACGACCCGGCAGGCGCCCAGGTCGTGCGGGTGACCTCGGCCCTGGAGATGCGGGACGCCGTGCTGGCGGCCGCCGCCGAGGCGGACGCGGTGGTGATGGCCGCTGCCGTTGCCGACTACCGGCCGGAGACCAGGAGCGAATCGAAGATCAAGAAGGCCGGCCCGGCCCTGCCGCCGCTCCGTCTGGTACAGAACCCGGACATCCTGCACGAGCTGTCCACCCGCCGGCCGCGGCCCGGCCAGGTCATCGTGGGATTCGCGGCCGAGACCGGCGACGTGCTGGCCAACGGCCGTGCGAAGCTCGCGGCCAAGGGATGCGACCTGCTGGTGGTGAACCAGGTCGGCGGGGGCCTGGCGTTCGGGACCGATGACAACGAGGCCGTCGTGCTCGCGGCGGACGGCGGCGAGACGCCCGTGCCCCGCGGGCCCAAGGATAACCTTGCCGACGTCATCTGGGATCTGGTGACCAGCAGGCTGGACTAGGCCCACCGTCCCCGCTCGTCCGGCTACACTTCGGCGAGACTTCGTCCGGGCAAAACTCTTGAACGAAAAGGATGTCAGGTGGCTCGTCGTCTGTTTACCTCCGAGTCGGTCACAGAAGGTCATCCGGACAAGATGGCCGACCAGATCAGCGATGCCATCCTGGACGGGATGCTCAAGGGCGATCCGTCGAGCCATGTGGCCGTGGAGACGCTGATCACCACGGGCCAGGTGCACGTCGCCGGCGAGGTGACCACCGAGACCTACGTGGACATCCCCGGCGTGATCCGGGAGAAGATCCTGGAGATCGGCTACGACTCGTCGGCCAAGGGCTACGACGGCAGGTCCTGCGGCGTGTCGGTGTCCATCGGCTCGCAGTCCCCGGACATCGCCCAGGGCGTCCAGGAGGCGTTCGAGCACCGCGAGGGCGAGGGGGCCGACGAGCTGGACCGGCAGGGCGCAGGCGACCAGGGCCTGATGTTCGGCTATGCCTGCCGGGAAACCCCCGAGCTGATGCCGCTCCCGATCATGCTCGCGCACCGGCTGGCCCGCCGCCTGACCGACGTCCGGCGCAGCGGCGACGTTCCCTACCTGCGGCCGGACGGCAAGACCCAGGTCACCATCGAGTACGTCGACTGGCGGCCGGTGCGCCTGGACACGGTGGTGGTCTCCACCCAGCACGCCGCAGCGATCGACCTGAAGGAACTGCTCACCCCCGACATCCGCGAGCACGTGGTGCAGCCGATGCTGGCGGACCTGGAGATCGACACCTCCAGCTACCGGCTGCTGGTCAACCCGACCGGACGGTTCGAGATCGGCGGCCCGATGGGCGACGCCGGGCTGACCGGCCGCAAGATCATCATTGACACGTACGGCGGGATGGCCAGGCACGGCGGCGGCGCCTTCTCCGGCAAGGATCCCTCCAAGGTGGACCGCAGCGCCGCGTACGCGATGCGCTGGGTGGCCAAGAACGTCGTCGCCGCCGGGCTGGCCGAGCGCTGCGAGACCCAGGTGGCCTACGCCATCGGCAAGGCAAAGCCGGTGGGGCTGTTCGTGGAGTGCTTCGGCACCGAGGCGCTGCCCGTGGAGCGCATCCAGGACGCCGTGCTCGAGGTGTTCGACCTCAGGCCCGCCGCGATCATCAGGGACCTGGACCTGCTCCGTCCCATCTACTCGCAGACCGCCGCGTACGGCCACTTCGGCCGCGAGGAGCCCAACTTCTCCTGGGAGCGGGCCGACCGGACGGAGGCGCTGCGAGCAGCGGCGGGCCTTTGATGCTCAGCCGGGCCGCGTCGCTCATCCGGCTGGATTTCGCGCCGCGGCACCGGCAGCCGAGCGCCTGGCGGGTGCTGCTGGCGACGGCCGCCTCGGTCGCCGGCTCGCTCGCCGCGGACGCGATCCTGGTGGCGGTCGGCACCACGGTGTTCCCCTCCACCAAGGGGTACGTGCACTTCCAGTTCTCCGACTACGGCAAGCTGACGGTGATCGGCGTCATCATCGCGAGCGCGGCATGGCCGGTCACTACCCGGATCACCTCGGCACCGCGATGGCTGTTCCTGCGCATGGCGATCCTGGTCACGCTCGTCTTGTGGCTGCCCGACCTGTACATCCTGTACCTCGGCCAGCCGGCCAGGGCAGTAGCCGTCCTCATGGTGATGCACCTCGCCATCGCTGTGGTGACCTACACCCTGCTCACCCGCGTCGCCCAGGTCCGGCCGGCCGGCCGGGGGTATGCCACGGCCCGCCACGCTGCGGCCGCGAACCGGCCTGACGCTGACGGCCGTGCCTGACGCGACGCAGCCACGTCACATCCTGGTGACCGGCGGCGCCGGGTTCATCGGCGCGGCGCTGGTCCGGCGGCTGGCCGCCGCCGGGCACCGGGTCCGGGTGCTCGACAACTACTCGACAGGTGACATCGCGCACCTGGCCGGCGTGGACGCCGAACTGGTCGAAGGGGACATCAGGGACGTCGCCGCCCTGGACGCCGCGATGGCCGGGATGGACGCCGTGGTGCACCTGGCGGCGGCAGGCTCGGTCATCGCGTCGATCGCCGACCCGGCAGCGAACTTCGATGCCAACGTCCTCGGCACGTTCCTCGTCCTCGACGCCGCCCGGCGCGCCGGCGTGGAGCGCACGGTACAGGCGTCGACCGGCGGCGCGCTGATCGGCGACGCCACGCCGCCGGTCAGCGAGGCCTCCCTGCCGGAGCCGATCTCGCCCTACGGGGCGAGCAAGCTCGCTGGCGAGGGGTACGCGCACGCCTTCGCCGCCGCGTACGGCCTGCGCACGGTGGCGCTGCGGTTCGCCAACGTCTACGGCCCGTGGAGCGAGGGCAAACAGGGCGCGATCACCGTTTTCTTCCGGGCGATCCATGCCGGGGACCCGATCGTGATCTACGGCGACGGCTCGGCGTCGCGTGATTACACGCACGTGGATGACATCTCCCGCGCGATCGAGCTGTCCCTGGAGCGCGATGTCCCCGCCGGCAGCGTGCTGCACATCGCGTCGGGCGTTGAGACCACGGTCAGAGAGCTGGCCGACCTGTGCCGCGGCGCGGCCGGGGCGCCGGATCACCCGGTCGAGTACCGGCCGGCCCGCGCAGGCGAGGTGGGACGCAACTTCGCGTCGTACGACCGGGCCCGGCAGATGCTCGGGTATGCGCCCAGCATCGGCCGCGAGGAGGGCATCCGCCGCACCTGGCAGTGGTTCCAGGCATCGGTCTTCCGTCCCTGATGCGGCGGAGCTGTCGGCGATCTCTGGTAGGACGGAGCCGTGGCAGGTTCGGCGCGACGGGACGGGAAGGTGGCCGCCGGGAGCCTGCCAGTGGCCCGGGTGGCCGTGGACGTGTCGCTGCCGCACCTGGACCGGCCGTTCGACTACCTCGTGCCCGAGCGGCTCTCGGCGGCCGCGGTGCCGGGCTGCCGGGTCAGGGTCAGGTTCGCTGGCCGGCTGACAGGCGGTTACCTGCTGCAGCGCGCGGAGAGGAGCGAGCACGAGGGCGAGCTCGCGTTCCTTGAGCGGGTGGTGTCGCCGGAGCCGGTGCTGTCGGCGGAGACCTTCGGGCTGGCCCGGGTGGTGGCGGACCGGTACGGCGGCACCCTCGCCGACGTGCTGCGGCTCGCGATCCCACCGCGGCACGCCGCCGCCGAGTCCGCGGCTGGGAAGGTGACGGCTGGCGCCGGCGCCGGGCCGGTGGCTGGGGTGGTCGCGGGCGCCGGGCCCGCGGCTGGGAAGGTGAGGGCTGGCGCCGACGCCGGGCCTGTGGCTGGGGTGGGGGCGGGCGCCGGGCCTGTGGCTGGGGTGGTCGCGGGCGCCGGGCCTGTGGCTGGTGC
>JASHPR010000081.1 GCA_030038015.1 Streptosporangiaceae bacterium | reverse complement strand
GACCCCGGGAACCCGGGGAACCCGGGGAGCCCGACCTGCTCAAGAAGCTGGAGGGTGCACAGAGCCCGCGCGGCTGGGGCCTGTTCCTCATCCGCAACATGGTCGACGCGATGAACGTGACAACCGACGGCCAGCGGCACACCATCTGGCTGACCATGCGAACTGGAGGTGCTGCACATGGCGAGCATGTGTGAGGCCACGACCCGGATCGTCCCTGGCGCCGCCGTGATCGAGCTGTCCGGCGAGGTCGACGGCTCGGCCGCTACGGTGCTGACCACCGCGTACGAGCGCGCGGTCAACGGGGACAGCCTCGCGCCGGTGGGCACCGTAGTCCTGGACTTCGCCGCCGTGGACTACATCAACTCGACCGGCATCGCGCTGATCGTGAGCGTGCTGGCCCGCGCCAGGGCCGAAGGCAGGAAGGTCGTCGCCTGCGGCCTGTCCCCGCATTACCGGGAGATCTTCGATATCACCAGGCTGTCGGACTTCATCGAGCTCTTTCCCGATCTCGACCACGCCGTCAGCCAGCTCACCGGGCCTGCCGCCTAGCGGCACGTCAACGACCACGAGATTCAGGCACAAGGGTCCTCGAGGGGAGGAAATCAGATGGGTACACCGGCGATCACGATGGACGTCCGGCGGGTCGGCGACTCGGTGGCTGTCGTCGACATCAAGGGCGAGGTCACCGCGGCCTGCGAGCCCGTGCTCATGTCGGCGTATGAGGAGGCGGGCGGTGCGAGCAAGCTCGTGCTGAACTTCGCCGGCCTTGAGTACATGAACAGCGGCGGCATCGGCATGCTCGTGACCTTGCTCGTCCGGGCCAACCGGCAGCGCCAGCAGTTGGCCGCCTACGGGCTGAGCGATCACTACCGCGAGATCTTCGAGCTGACCAGGCTCGACGAGGCGATCACCATCTACGACAGCGAGGAATCGGCGCTCGAAGGCGCCGTGAGGTAAGGGGGCTGGCCATGACTGAGACAGCAGGGCCGGACAAGGTGGCGTCGGCCGAGCAGATCGGGCTGAGCGCCCGCGAGGCGCAGGCCCCTCCGCCGCGGGACGTGGCCAGCTGGGCCCGCAAGGTTGACCGGCTTGAGGTAGATCAGCGCGAGGGGGTCCGCGGGACCAACGTCGCGGGCCGGCGGCTGATGGGCCCGGTGCAGGGCTTCGGCACGATGTGGCAGAAGACCTACCGCATGAAGGCCGGGTCGCAGATCGAGCCGGACCACGCGATTGCCGTGTGGAAGGAGCACTTCCCCGAGTTCTGGCCGAAGGGCAACCGGTTCGCCGGCGCGTTCGGCGGCATCAACCCGGGCGATGTCGCCCTGCTGGACCTGGCCATCGGCGGCGGCGTGAAGCTCTCGACCGGCGTGTTCGTCCTGTACGCGGACCACGAGTCGTTCACGCTGATGACCCCGCAGGGTCACATGTTCGCCGGATGGATCACGTTCTCCGCCGAGCGGGAGGGCGACGAGACCATCGTCCAGGCGCAGGTGCTGATTCGCGCGAACGACCCGCTCTACGAGCTCGCGATGATGCTGGGGGGGCACGCCAAGGAAGACAAGTTCTGGGCGGCCACGCTGACCACGCTCGGGGAGCGCCTCGGCGTGCCAGACCCGAAGGTGGACACCAAGAGCACCTGCGTAGACTCAAGGCGCCAGTGGCGTCACGCGCACAACATCTGGCACAACTCGATGGTGCGCAGCGTAGGGCAGACGATCGCGGCTCCGGTAACCGGCGTCAGCCGTGCCCTGCGCCGCGACAAGCCCGCCACATGACGGCCGGGTTCGGCGAACGCATGGATGTGACATCGTCCACCCGCTTTCGGGTACGTTGTCACATCCACGCGCCTCGGCAGCAGCGTGAGGCGCTCCGGGCCGGGGAGGGCGGGGAGGGCGACGGGCAGGTGCGATGCAGGGGAACCCTGACGCGGTGATCGTCGGCAGCGGTCCGAACGGCCTGGCCGCTGCCGTCACCCTGGCCGCGGCAGGCCTGAAGGTTCAGGTGATTGAGGGCGCACCCACGATCGGCGGCGGGTGCCGCACCGAGGAGCTCACCCTGCCGGGCTTCTGGCACGACGTCTGCTCGGCAGCGCACCCGCTGGCCCTGGCCTCGCCGTTCTTCCGCCGCTTCGACCTGGCCGCGCGGGGCGTGCGGTTCGCCAGGGCGCCGGTGGAGTTTGCCCAGCCGCTCGACGGCGGCCGCGCGGCGATCGTCACCCGCTCGGTCGAGGAGACGGCCGCGCGCCTGGGCGCCGACCGCCGGGCCTACCGGCGCCTGTTCGGCCCTCCGGCCCGCCATATGGACGAGATCTGCGCGGCGCTGCTCGCCCCGCTGCGCCGCCCGCCCGCGCATCCGCTGGTGCTGGCGGCGTACGGCCGGCGCGGCATCCTGCCCGCCTCGGCCGTCGTCCGGCGCTGGCGCACCCCTGAGGCCCGCGCCGTCATGGCCGGCGCCGCCGCCCACGCGATGATGCCGCTCAGCGCCGTCCCGACGGCGGGCGTCGGGATCATGCTGGTGGCGCTGGCGCACGCGGTGGGCTGGCCGGTCGTGGCGGGCGGCAGCGCCCGGATTACCGACGCGATGGCCGATGCGGTCGTGGCGGCCGGCGGCAGCATCGAGACCGGCCGCTGGGTTCGCTCGCTGGCCGAGCTTCCCCCCGCCCGCGCGATCCTGCTCGACACCTCACCCCGCGCGCTCGTCAGCCTGGCCGGCGACCGGCTTCCGTCCCGGTACCGCGCCGCGCTGCGCAGGTTCCGCTACGGCGCCGGGGTCTGCAAGGTGGATTTCGCGCTGTCCGGTCCGGTGCCCTGGACGAACGAGGACTGCTGGCGGGCCGGCACGCTGCACCTGGGCGGGACCTTCGAGGAGGTCGCGGCGGCCGAGGCCGAAGTCGCGGCCGGCCAGCACCCGGAGCGCCCCTACGTGCTCGTCGTCCAGCCGGGGGTCGCCGATCCGTCCCGCGCGCCGGCGGGTCGGCACGCGCTGTGGACCTACTGCCACGTGCCCGCCGGGTCCGACACGGACATGACCGCCGCGATCGAGGGGCAGATCGAGCGGTTCGCCCCGGGCTTCCGCGACCTCATCCTGGCCCGGGCGGTGCGCACCGCCGCCGGTGAGGAGGCGCACAACCCCAACTACGTCGGCGGCGACATCGCCGTCGGCATGCAGACGGTGCGGCAGACCGTGCTGCGCCCGGCGGCCAGGTGGAACCCGTACCGGACCCCGATCCGCGGCGTCTACCTGTGCTCGTCCGCCACCCCGCCGCTGCCCGGCGTGCACGGCCGGTGCGGCGAACTCGCCGCCCTGAGCGCGCTGCGCGACATTTTCGGCGTCCGGGACGTCCCCGACATCAGCCCGGCCGGGCTCCGTCCCGAAAATCCCGCGAACCCCAAAAATCCCGCAGACCGCCGCAATCCCGCAACCCCGCTTTCCCGCCTGCCTGCCGCCGGCGAAAGCCATTGATCCCGAACGAGCGGTGGTGCCTCCCCCGCGCAGCCCGTTACCTGCGGGAGCCCCTGATGGATCCGGTGAGGTACGCCCCGGCCCGGTCCTGCGAGGTGGGGTAGTAGGCGACGCAGTGCAGCCCGCGGTCGCCGTCCGGCCACGTCGCCGCGTCGGGGATGATGTTGGTCCAGGTGTAGATGGACTTCGCGTAAGCGATACCGACGTAGGCCCGGAACGCGCTGTTGCAGGCCGCGTCGGCGGTTTTGACGACGCTGCCGGTGCCCGGGTACGGGATGTCTTCCGGCCAGAAGCTGTTGTCGGCGAGGAACACCTCCGCGGTGTGCTCACGGCTGCACGGCACGGCCAGGGCCGCCTGCGGCCATGGCCTGGCGGTATCGAGCTGCAGGTCCGTCCCGGTCAGGCAGTCGCCGACCCGCAGCTGGGTGAGGGTCAGGTACCCCGCCGTCGGCGTGGCGGTCGGCGGCGGGGAAATGAAGCTGCGCGCCGCGCTCGGGCTTTGCCCCGCCGACTCCCCGGCCTGGCCGGTCCTGTGCATGATGACCAGCGCGGCGATGACCGCCCCGCATACCGCCGCGATACCCGCCACCCACAGTCCCCGCCGCCGCCGCCGCACGGGCCGCATGTACCACTGGCTGCCCGGCGAACCAGGGGGAGTGGTCTGCCGCGCGGCCGCAGGCTCCTGCGGCCCTCCCCGCGCCCCGAGGCCGCCCAGTTCCCCGTAACCGCCCCCGGCCCCGTAACCGCCCTGGGCCCCGTAACCCTCCTGGGCCCCGTAACCCTCCTGGGCCCCGTAACCGCCCCCGGCCGCCACCGGAGCAGTCGGCGGCGGCGGAGCGGGCTCAAACGGTGGCCGGATCGGCCGGACCGGCTTCGCGTCCGCCGGTAGCGCCGCGGCGAGCGCGGGACCGGCCGCGAGCTTGGCGACATCGCTGTCGGCCGCGACGGCGAGCGGCTGCCTGCCCGGGTACGCGGAAGACGCGCGCTGCGCGGCCGCGTCACGGAGCCGGGCAGGCAACCAGTCGGTCAGGTCCGCGGCCCCCGGATACGCGGCGGTCAGCTCGGCGAGGAACTCAGCGGCGGTGGGCCGGCGCGTCGCCTCCTTGGACAGGCACCAGCTGATCAGGGGCTGCAATCTGGCGGGGACCCGGTCGAGGTTCGGCGTCCCGTGCACCACACGGTAGAGCAGTGCGGTGGTGTCTCCGATGCCGAACGGCCCCTCACCCCTGATGGCGAATGTGAGCACGCCCGCCAGGCTGAAGATGTCACTGGCCGGCCCGACCGTCTGACCCTCGGCCTGCTCCGGTGACATGAACCCGGGCGAGCCGATCATCAGACCGGTACCGGTCAGCGCCGTGGCTTCCGCGGCCGAGGAAATTCCGAAGTCGATGATCCGCGGCCCGTCCAGCGCCAGCAGCACGTTCGAGGGCTTAAGGTCCCGGTGGATGACGCCGGCCGCGTGGATCGCGTTCAGGCCCTCGGCCAGCCCCGCGGCCAGCGCCAGCACGGTCCCGGGCGGCAGCGGTCCCTGCTGCTCGACCGCCTCGGCCAGCGACAGGCCGGGCACGAAGGCGGTGACCAGCCAGGGCACCGGGCCCTCCAGGTCGGCGTCGACCACCTGGGCCGTGAACAGCCCGCCCACCTTGCGCGCGGCGGCCACTTCACGCGCGAACCTGGCCCGGAAGCCGGCATCGTCCGCCAGCTGGGCGCGGATCACCTTCACGGCCACCTGCCGCCCGCCCGGTGACCGCGCCAGGTACACCCTCCCCATCCCGCCGCTGCCGAGCCTGCCCACCAGCACGTAGGGTCCGATCCGCTCCGGATCGCCAGCTTGCAACTCAGCCAAACTGGTCACCCCACCTACCGTCGTGCATCACGCAGCTCGCCCCGTCGCAGGTATTACATACCACAGATCAGATTGCGGTCAGACCGGCAAGCCGGAGATAGACGGCCCGTCGCACGCTCCCGCCTACCTTAGTGCCGGTTAGGGGCAAAAGGGAGTTAAGGCAATAACTGGCGGATAACGCCGATCGCCGGGTAAAAGCGCTGGGCCCGGCTACCGTCCGGCAGCCGGGCCCAGCGTCGACCAGCGTGACCTAGCTGCTGCGCACCCAGGTCGCGCTGAAGTTCTGTCCGGTGGATCCGCTGGGCGTCAGCGCCGAGACGGTGTCCTTGTCGCGTCCGAAGTTGTCGACCATGATGATCTCGGTCAGCCCGGGAGCGCTGCCGAGGTCCTCAGAGCTGCCCGAGGTGGGCGTGACCGTGGAGCCGGTGAAGTTGACCGTGCCGAAGTCGGTCAGCGGCAGGATGCCGCCGAACAGCGTGCAGCATGGCGCCTCGGCGATGACCTCGGCCGAGGACCGCGCCGCTCCGCTCACGGTCACCGGCGTCGTTTGCGACCAGTCCTCGGTGATGTCGTCAAGGTAGAGGGAAAACTCGTTGCTGCCCTCGTACGTCACCGTGGCGGTGAACTGGTCGCCGGCCTTGACCGTGTTGCTGTAGTCCACCGACGCGCTCGGGTACGCCTCGTACCACGCGTAGTACTCGGCGGTCCGCCCGATGCAGTCGACCTCGCTGCCCGTCTGCTCGACCGTGTCGCTGCTGTAGCCGTCGATCCCGACCCAGAAGGCGGAGTACTGGTCGCCCCGGCTGCACGTGCCGGTCGGCTCGGTCCAGCTGGCCGAGACGCTCGTGTACGTACCGCTCGTCCCCGCGTAACCGGACCAGTTCGTGCTCTCGACCTCGTCGCTTATCCCGCCGCGCAGTTGAGGGCTAGCCCCCACCAGGTGAATGGGCCCACCGGGGTTGAAGCCGCCCGCGCCGGACGCCGCCGCCGACGCGCTGCTCGCGGCAAGTACGGTCCCAGCCGTCA